>CAIKOD010000114.1 GCA_903828975.1 uncultured Methanomicrobiales archaeon
ATGCTTTTTGTAACCCGTCAACTGACGGCACGGTCTCGGTGAGTCTCCCCGGGCCGGCAGGTCCCGGTACGTTCTGGAAAGTCCCCTTCAATGCCACGGGTCTTTCGAAAGTCAGCGTAAATCCTGAAACGGGATTATTACAGGGAGTTTCAACATCCGGTCCGGGTGCAGGGATTATCACGAGTTATATCGCGTTCCTCATGCAGAAAGGGTACACGGCAGACGATTTCTCCTCATTCCTTGAAGTCCACCCTGAGACTGACGGCGTTCACGGGTTACTTAATTACCTGTCCGGTTACCTGAAACGTAAAAACTCCAACTAGTCAGAACGGGTTTCCAGCAGGCCCCGTTTCTACGTATCCTTTTGGCAGGGATTTTTTTTGGTAGTCAGCTGTCCGGGGTAAGTCAATTATGTCTCTTCGGTTCATACATGTACAAAGGCAGAAAAATGGAGCAACAAACCTTCGTGGACGGACAGAACGTTATAGTCGGACTGGTCCAGATGGAGATGGGGCCGGACCCTGAAGAAAACCTCCAGCGTGCCGCCATGAAGGTAGAGTCCGCAATCGACAAGGGTGCAAAGATTATCTGCCTCCCCGAGTTGTTCCGTACCCGCTACTTCCCGCAACATATCAGGAAAGATGCCTCAGGTCTTGCAGAGAGCGTCCCCGGGAAATCTACGGACCACTTTTCAACGATTGCGAAACGTTCCCAGGTCGTAATTATCGTACCGGTATACGAAAGGGCAGCTGATGGAAATTTTTTCAATACCGCGGTTGTTATCGATGCAGATGGCAGCCTTCACCCACCGTACCATAAGGTCCATATTCCCCAGGACCCTGGTTTTTATGAGAAGGGATATTTTCACCCGGGCAATGAGTACCGGATCTTTCACACCCGTTACGGGTGTTTTGCAGTTTTGATCTGCTTTGACCAGTGGTTCCCTGAAGCGGCCCGTTCCGCCGCTCTCATGGGTGCTTCAATCATTTTTTACCCGACGGCAATTGGCCAGCCACTCAGCTTTGATCCCCTCGAAGGTGACTGGCAGGAATCATGGGAACTGGTCCAGCGGAGCCATGCGATTGCCAATAGTGTCCATATTGCAGCAGTTAACCGGGTGGGAACTGAAGGGCCAGTCAGATTTTTCGGGGGTTCCTTTGTAAGCGATGCATTCGGCAGGGTAATAACCCGTGCAGGAGATGCAGAGGAAATCATTATCGCGGACCTGGACCTCTCGATGAACAGGACAATACAGGATTCCTGGGGCTTTTTCCGTAACCGGCGCCCTGATACGTACGGGAATATCGTCACCATGCCCGACAATACCGGGCACCATTTTATCGTCCGCAAGGGAGATACCCCGCGAAACACGGGGTTTTGCATGCCTGCAGAATGGGAGAGGCACGAGGCCGTATGGCTCTCGTGGCCCCATAACACCGTGACATTTCCGGACATTGGTGCAGTTGAAGAGGCCTATATCAGGTTCATTTCTGCAATGCACGGGTCAGAAACGGTCGAACTGCTTGTCAGGGACACGGGTACGAGGGAAATGATCAAAGAGCGTCTATCCAAAGATGGGGCAGGCGATTCTCATGTCCGATACCGGGTTACTGACTATCAGGACGTCTGGATCCGCGATTACGGGCCCACCTTCGTTGTTAATCCTGCTATTTCCCAGGTTGCCATGGTGCATTGGGAATTTAATGCGTGGGGCGGAAAATATGAAAACCTCATCAGGGATGGAACAATTCCGCAAGTGATGAGTGACTGGCTGGGACTCCCGGCGTTTAACCCCGGGATTATCCTCGAGGGGGGTTCGATCGATGTGAACGGGAGAGGGACCGTCATGACCAGCCGTTCATGCCTGCTTAACCCGAACAGGAACGAAGGATTATCAGAATCTGATCTGGAGGCACTCCTTAAGGAAAACCTGGGAGTCGACCACGTACTATGGCTGGATGAAGGTATCGCAGGGGATGATACCGATGGCCATATTGACGATTTTGCGCGGTTTACCGGCCCTTCCACCGTAGTCTGTGCATGTGAGGAGGACAGGACCGATGAAAATTACCATGCCCTGCAGCAGAATTATGGTACCCTGGTAAAATCCACGGACCAGGACGGGGGGCCGCTCAGGGTTGTAAAACTGCCGATGCCAGAAAGAGTTTCGAACGGAGACCTCCGTTACCCGGCAAGTTACACAAATTTTTTTATCGGTAACTCGGTGGTTATCGTCCCGGTTTTTAATGACCCCAATGATAGCCGGGCAATACATATTCTCAGGTCCCTCTTCCCGGGCCGGGACGTAATCGGGATTAATGCCCGGGCAATGGTTGAAGGCTACGGGACCTTCCACTGTGCAAGCCAGCAGCAACCGGGGCTCTGAAATACTGCGAGTCATGTTTATTATAACTCCATGCAATCGGGATTTTTTAACAATTGCGGACTGATGCTTTGTTGAAACCCTGCGTGTTTAGAAAAAGGAAGGGGAAATACATAGACAGGAGGGGTTTCACCCCCTCCCTGTCCTACCCCCAACAAGATATCCTTTGGGCAGGGTTCAACTGCAGTATGCATGAAAATTTCAGAACTTTTAAGGTCATTTTCTATCCTAATCAGGGTTGCCAAAGCTGCGGGGCGGAGCCCCGGGAGCGTGGATAAATTTGGGAATACCCTAATCCTCAAGATAGATTTGAGAAGATGTCAACAGAGCCCGGATTGATAAAAAGAGAGATTTAAGAGATTGATCAATAGATGAAATCTGGTTGATGGCTATTGAGGGAGATCGCAGTCGCATTTCCTGCGCTTACCCCTGCAGATCTACCATTTCGCCGGACCGGACCGATTTTTCGAGCTCAGGTGGTCCCGGGCACCGGGCGATCTAAATCGCATGCTACAATTGTCAGGGTGGGTTGTGGCGGGTCATTCGCTTTTCTGTAACATCACTCCTTTTTGTCGGTTCCTTAAGGTCCCTTCCGGCGACCTGGCAACGGATGAAAATTGCCGGTTTCCCGGATTTCCCCACAGGCCTGACAGCCGGATCATACTATCCGGGTGGCGGCTGGAAATGTTCCGGATGGGGCAGATACCCCCCATTATGAAGCAGGACCGCTGTTGGGGAGACCTTTTTTCTCTTCTTCCAGGTGTGTCAGGAACATAAGGCTGGTAGCCACCACAGGCTGATCTGGCAGCCTTAAGGAAATTACCGGACAATGTTGCTTCGTCCTTGTGACCTGATCCTGACACAAATAACCACTCTATGAGGGTAGTATAAACGAGCTCGCCATGGGCGGGGTGAAAGTAACGGATCCATGACCCCGGGAAGACAGGTAATTCAGGGGCACTGTTGGCATCCGGCGTAACTTCAAAAATTGCGATTGCTATGTCGACAGGAGTGGGTTTCACCCCTACCCTGCCCCACCCCCAATAAGATATTCATTGACAGGGTTCGATCGGGGCATTGGAAGAAAATTTCATAGATTAAAGAGATGATTCCCTATCTCAACCGGGGTCGCTACCGTGGCGGGGCGGAGCCCCGGGAGCGTGACTAACTATTGGAATAATCTAATCTGCAAGACAGATTTGAGAGGGTTTCCAATGAAAACAGGCATGATGCTAAAAGGCTGCAAGCATACAAAATGAAAATGCCAGTGGGGATTTTCATATTAAATGCCTGATCGGCCCCCATATCAGGAGATTTTGAACGGGGCATTTTCAATCGTCCGGGTGTGAACTTCCAGTTCATGTGTGTTTCAACAGAGCCGATTTTTGGCCGTTATAGTGAAGGTCAAAGTCCCCGCAGTAGCTTCCGTGGCCAGCTTTCAACCATAAAACCATATCTATGTCCGGCAGATACATCTTGTATATGTCACCCCTGCCCGGACAACATAATCTACAGGGCTCATTTAAAAACAAAACTGCTTCTTTTCTCCAATGGAGGGAAAACAATAGATGTACATTCCATTTCATTGCACTCATTGTCTTTCTTTGCGTCCTCCCTCTGCTCGAAGATAGTGAAGCCGCCCGGGTTTTTACCGATGTCACGCTTGTAATTTTATTATTTTTCGCTCTCCAGGCCATCAGTCAGGAGGTGTACATCATGGTTGCCGGAATTTTTCTTGTTGGAATTACGATTATTTTATACGCACTATTTTACATAACCAATATTGGACATTTTTTCAATGCTGCAATCGTCGTCACCCTTGTATTTTTTATCATGGTGAGCGTTGCCATTTTTGCAACGGTCATTCGCGAACGTGAGATCAGAAGGGATACGATTATCGGGGCGATATCAGTCTATTTCCTCCTTGGTCTTACGTGGGCACTCGGCATAATGGTGCTGGTGATATTTTCACCCGGTTCGTTCGATATCGCAACCAGCAGAACTGACCAGCTGGTCTACATATCTGATTATATCGGGTACAGTTTCTCAATTCTTACTACAACAGGAAATTATAATGTCGCGGCCCTTACATCAACCGCACGAACGGTAATGATGTTTGAAATGATAAGTGGGACACTCTATATTGCGGTACTGGTCTCCTGGCTTGTCGGGAAGTTCTTAAAAGAGAGGCAGGCAGGACAATAATTTTTGGATGGTAATTACCGGGATACTACCTAATTATTGGATTTCTCTTAAGGAGGGAGATTCGACCCCCGTGGGGATAGGTGGAATAAACCCTGCCCACAGAATATCATTCCGGGGGATGGGCGGGGTGGGACTGAAAACACCCTCCTGTTGACAGGCCAGACGGGGAGACCTGGCGGGGTTCCACACATTTCCGATTTACACCCGGTTAGAGATCTCTCCTGTGCTATTCTCCCATATTGTAAAAAACCACGGATACCGGGCTTTCACTCCCTTATGCCTCCCGGCATGAGCGGGTTGATACGGCCCCTGAACTGGCGGTATACAACCCGTATTCCAAAACCGACAACCAGCACAGAGGATGACACAACGATTATTTTTAGCCACTCGTTGAAGGTCAGTGGAACTGTGCCAAAAACAGACCCGCCATACTGTACAATCAGGATTTGCGCGAGGACAATGAGTCCCATCACTGCGAAAAACGTTGGGTTGCCTTTAAAAAAGGGCGGCATCTTCCCGTCAAGTGCCCTGCAGTTGATACCATTCCAGATCGCAGCGATGACAAATGCAGCGAAGAACACTGTTGTAATTTCAGCAGGAGTAGTGCCTCCCAGGAAGCCTGTTTTCATCTGGATCAATCCGCCGGTGATAAAGAACGTACCCGTTACAATAATTGAAAACCACATAAACGGGGTGATTACCGGTGTATTTCTCCCGATGGGGAGGCGGTTCATCAGCTCCCGGTGCGGGGCCTCAGAACAGAGTGCAAATGCGGCGAGCGTGTCCATGATCAGGTTAACCCAGAGGATCTGGATAATGGTAAACGGCTCCGGATATCCAAGGAGCGGGGCAATAAATACCAGAACACAGGCGCAGAAATTGAGCGTGAGCTGGAACAGCACAAAACGCTGGATATTCTCATAGAGCGACCTGCCCCACCACACGGCACTTGTAATCGAGGCGAACGAGTCGTCAAGGAGAATAATATCACTCGCCTCTCTCGCAACTTCAGTCCCTGCAATTCCCATTGCGAGCCCTACATCAGCATTTTTCAGGGCCGGTGCATCGTTCGTCCCGTCGCCGGTGACGGCAACAACATCCCCGTTCTTCTGGAGGGCCTGGACGAGGAGGAGCTTGTCCATCGGCTCAGCTCGTGCCATTACATCAAGGTTCTGCGCAACTTCGACCTGTTGCTCTGCTGACAAGGATCGGAATTCCTTCCCATCAACGACAACCCCTCCCGTGAGGATCCCCGAGTCCTCTGCAATGGCTTTTGCGGTCTCCCGGTTATCCCCGGTAACCATCCGGACCCTGATCCCTGCATCCTGGCAGGTGACGACCGATTCAGCGATATTTTCCCTTAGCGGGTCACGTATACCGACATACCCGTCCCATAGAAGATCGGATTCACTTTCGTCCCCGTTCACGATCACCTTGTGGGCAAACGCAAGGGTCCGCATCGCCCTGGAAGCGAGCTCACTGACACCAATCAAATCAGGTTGCATTACACAGAGCGAAGCGAGGATCTCGGGCGCCCCTTTTACCAGCAGGTACGGCGTATCCCCGATATTCACGACGGTTGACATCCTTTTCCTGTTGCCATCAAAGAGGTACTGTTTCCGAACCGTGTTCTCTGCACGGATATGTATGTAATCGAGTGAGTGTTCGCGGAGCCACCGGAGAAGGGCCCCTTCAGTAGAGTTTCCAATTACTATTATCCGCCCGTCCCGCTCTTCCAGGTAGGCAGTGCCATTCACAGCGGCATTCAGGGTTATCCATTCAGACGGGGTCTGTGGGGTGTTCTCCTGTTGTGCGGGCTCACCGGCCGAGGCGTGAACCACCTCCATCTGGTTTTTTGTCAGGGTCCCCGTCTTATCCGTGCAGATTGTTGTCGCTGAACCAATCGTCTCACAGGCAATCAGTTTCCTCACAAGGCAGTTGGCCCGGGTCATCTTTCGCATTGCAAGGGATAGTGAGAGTGCCACGCTCATCGGAAGCCCTTCCGGGACTGCAACGACAATAATTGCGACTGCAATCATGAGGTAGTGAAGAACATGGTTCAGGGTGTCAAGGTTCAGCCCGGTCAGTTCCCCGAGTAATATCCCGCGGATCGACAGGCTGACAAGGATCAGGATACCCATGGTATACCCGAATTTGCTGATGATCCCTGCAAGGGCTTCCAGTTTCTGTTCAAGGGGGGTTGCGGTTGAATGGTCGATGCCGAGCGATGCTGCAATTACCCCCATCTGGGCCCTGTCCCCTACCGCCCCGGCAATCATCCGTCCTTTACCAGCGGTAACAAACGTTCCTTTTAGTACATTATCTGCCGTCCCTTTTCCAACCGGCTCGCTCTCCCCGGTAAATGCAGACTCGTCGCTTGTGAGAGAGTCGGAGGTGATGAGCCAGCCATCCGCGGGAACCGCATCACCCGCTTCGATGATGATGAGATCACCGACAACAATATCGCGGGAGGGTACCTGGGCCGGGTGACCGTCCCGGATTACCTTGACGCCAACATCATCCCGGTGGGCATTCAGTACGTCGAATTCTTTGCTGCTCCTGTATTCATTGAAAAAGGATATCCCGGTGGCAAGAAGGATCGCAATAATAATCCCGAGGGTATCATAAAAACTGATACCCTGGATTATTGAGACTATCAGGGAGATAACAACAGCAATAATAAGGATTTTGATGATCGGGTCATCGTATTTCTTCAGGTACTGCAGCCAGAGCGGCTCCCGTACCGGCGGGGTCATGACGTTTGTGCCAAACCTTTCGCGGTACACGGTGACTTCTGAGGACTCAAGACCGCCTTTACCTGCAAGGAGTGCCCGTTCTTCCGGGGATAGTATGTCGGGTTCTTTCATTGTTCTCAAAGGACCAGTTATTCTGTCAATTTTAGTGTTGCCCGGATATAGTTGTTCGGGAAGTTCAACAAAATAACGGTCCGGGTATTCTCAATTGTTTTTGTGCTACAACCAGGATATGATGATGTAGCCTCATTTCCGGATGATCAGCTCAACAACCCGGGTGACGTAGCCATGCAGATTCCCACCCCCGTCTTAACCGGTACATCGGGAAGGGCCAGGCCTGTCGCGGAGCACTATCTGATGGAGTTCATCATGAATTCGGTTAATTGAGGGTGGTTTCTGGTACGAAAAAAGGAAGTTTCCCTAAGTTATTGCCTTACAGCCCCGGGAGCACCGAAGGATAAGTAACACTTTTTTCCGGAATTGTATGAAGGCTGATGATGACTTTACGGCCAAATTTCTGCTCCATCATCGTAGAAAGGGTTGCTATCGGGGGTAACTGCCCCTCGCCAACGAGGATTACATCAGTCCCCGATCCCAGCAGCACCACTTTCTGTATCTGGTACGGTGCTAGTCCCAGCCATTCTCTTACAACCTCCTTCGCTACGATCTGGTCAGTTGTTACCTGGTACGTCTGGTAACTGGTAACGGCAAGTACGCCTACAAGTAAGATACTTGCAATAATTAACGCAACCATCGCTTTTTTTCGTGTCTCGTCTTTCATCTCCATCCTTACCGCTTTCGGTAGTCCCATCAGGCCGAACATGGCCGTTCCAGCCACAAGGATTGCGATGAAATTGGTGAGGAACAGGAGAAAAGCCCCCCCCGCCTCGGAATATCCACCATGGAACAATGTTATTCCCACGACACAAAGCGGTGGGACAAGCGAGATCGCAATCGCGACCCCTGCGAGGGAATCGGCTATTTCCTGCCGCCCTATTGCAAAAGCTCCCGCTGCACCCGCGGCAAGGGCAATGCCTAAGTCCAGCAGGCCCGGTGATACGCGGGATGTTATCTGTGGATTTTGTGTAAGGGAGACGAGCCCGCCCGGGACAACAGCAGTCAGGACCATGGCAAGCCCGATTACACCGAGCACACCGAGGACGACAAGGGTCATGGAACTTAGCGCCCGCTTCGATGCCCCCATCGACACGGCTGCCGCAGTCGCCATGATGGGGGTCATCAGCGGGGCAACAATCATCGCACCGATGACGGTCGCCGTAGAGTCCGTGATGACGCCATAGGTCGCAATAACGGTTGCCAGAGCCAGCAGGACCGTGAAATTGGCTATCTTTCGTTCTCGTTTTTCTCCCTCGAAAAACAATTTACTCTCGAAAATGGGCACATAATCCGGATCAAACCGGTCCTCTTTCAATCTCGCGAAAAATCCTTCAGCCATTGTCCCCTCTGTCACTGTTAGTGTGAAAATTATAGTAGTATCCATACATAAAGTGGTCTGGATTGAAACGGGGAGAGATAAAATACTTAATTTGCGGGGGTAGGGATCAGAACAATTAATAGGAGTGAGCAGTAGAAAAATGTATTATTGAGCCATGTGAATTTCCGGCAGCTGGACATTCCCGCGAATAACGAAGGGGGGGAAAACCCATTTTATGACGAACTATATTGAACGAATCAGGGAAGGTGATGACCAGCTGGTCATTGAACTTAGTTTCAAACGTGTTGACCAGTTCTTCGACCCGGATGACCCTTCGCCCGTAAAAAACAGGGACCTTACCAATGACGCACTTTTTGCGATGATCACGGCTATTATTGACAGGGAACCGAAAAAATCAGTGGAGTACATTATCAGGTTTCCCGCTTCGCAGGTAACGGAGGAGATCGAATCAGGCCTTCCCGAAGCAGTAAGGACATATTTTACCTACCGGTGTGAAGGAGCAAGGAGGAATTTGCGGGTGCTGATGAAAAGAATGAAATATGGACTTATTTACGGGCTCAGTATTTCCGCAGTACTCATTACTATGCTGGTTTACCTGTATTCCCAAATAACCGACCAGGTTCTCGCAGACATTGTTATTGGTGCAATTGTAATTTTCTGCTGGGTCGCCTTGTGGGACCCGATTGACATATTTCTCCATCAGTACCTGTTTCAGAAGAAGACCATCGCAATTTGTACAAAACGAATTATCAACAGCACCATCAGGGTGGAAAAGGCAGGGGTTCAACCGGATGGTATGCCGGCCCCCGGTTGAAACCCCTTTGTAAACCGCATCACAATTTTTTATACATTCAAAGAGAGTTCGTATCTTACGTTGCTACCCCTTGTTTTGCTGCACGTTTTTCCCTGAGGTCCCTTACTAAAAAACCCAGTATCATTGCAACTACCGCAGATACAACAAGTAATGCAAGCAGGTTCTGGTTAACACTGGAAAGTACCGCGATCAACAGTATGGCAGTAAGCGGGACACCTAAGGCGAGCGTGATTACCGCCACTTCGAGACAACATACAAATATACCTACCGGGATTCCCGGGAACATCAGGCTTAGTGCAAGCCCGATCATTGTGCAGGCAAATATCGTGGGGAATATAGGGCCCCCGAGATAACCGCTCTTGAATGACAAGGCAAGAAGAAAAACCTTAAGGACCGCCATGATGAGCAACAATGCAATTCCAAACTGTGCCGGGTCATTAATAATCGAGTGAATCGATGATTCGCCAGAAAACATCAGTTCCGGGATTACATAACAGACTGCCCCGATGATTACACCGGCGAAGAGAATACGGGTCATGATCCGGTCTTTAAATGCTCGTTCCATGAAAGTACCCATTCCCTTCATCAGGAGTCCTATCAGCAGGGCTATTGCCGCTCCAAGGATACCTAGGATAACGGCATACATGACATAGAGGAAGGTTATCTCATCGACGCTTGGGAATACCATCAGGCTGTAAAATGACTGCAACCCGAGCAGGACATAGAATAGGTACCCGATAATACCTGCAACCAGGTTCCAGGCAAGGAATTTCAGTGCATCTTTTTTACCGACATTGAACTCTGTTGCAAATATTGCGGTAAATATAGGGCTACCGACGATGCCATTATATGCCGATGCAAGAGCTGCAACATCAAATCCAAGGGCGACATCGTTGAGGATTTTAAGTCTGGCCCGGAGCCACGCAGAAATTTCCATGATAAGGAATGCAATCGGACCTTCAGGCCCGACACTGGCCCCGGAAAAAAGAGAGAGAAACGATGAGAGCAGGGTGCCCGGGAACGTTTTATAATCAGAGTGTGCACCTTCCCCCTTCATCGAATCGGTCATCCCGCCGTGGATCACATCAGGGGCATGTAAATATTTCAGGCAGAGACCAACCAGCAGCGAGAAAAAAATTGCACCAGCTGGGATGGTCCAGCGGTTGGCTGATACATAATCGTTCATCCAGATAAGTGTATCAAGCGACTCGTACGCCATGAGCCAGATTGCGGTAAATGCAATAGCAATAAATGCAACCAGGATTATCTGCCAGATTTTCGGGTGTACATCCTGATTGGAGGAGCGGTCATCTGTCAAGGGAAGATCATCCAGTAATTCCTTCTGCTTTTATTCCGTTTAATAGATCCCACTTACTTTTTCACCTTGGTCATGACCCGTGTTGGTGACTCCACCACATCTTTCAGTTCAGGTGCATCTCCTGGTAATGCTGCAATTTTTCCGGCATACCAGTTGATGAGGGGGTTTGCAGATAAACCGTGGGCAAAAACACTGATAAGGATAGTAGTACTGACAACCATCGCTATCGTCTGCAGCCCGGGTATACCCGGGGCATCGTTGAGTGTAATGAGTAACAGCACAATCGATGCTAGCCCACGTGGACCAAACCAGCCGATGAAAAGGACGGATTCTGGTCGTAAACGGGTTTTTACCAGGGAAATCGCAACCGGTAGCATCCGGATAAGGGTCAGGCTCAGGACAGCGTAGATCAAAATTTCAATGGTTAATCCTGAGAGAAGGCTGGCAGCGAGGATGCCGAAAATAAAGAATACTGCAAGACTGAAAATTTCTCCCCCTGTTGCCGTGAATTCGATTACTGACTCTCCCACATGTCTGCCGGTAACGGACGTGGCTAAGCCCCCTACAAAAGCCGCTATGAAACCGCTTCCACCCACTGCATCGGCCGCAATAAAAGATATTATTGCCAGAGCGAGGAACCCGATCCAGCTGAACCTTCCCTGCATGAGTCCCTTATCAATGGCCTTGTTGACCAGGTATCCCCCTAACAGGCCAACAATCAGCCCTACGAGAATACCAAGACCGATTTGTTCAGCTGCAAACAGGACCCACTGGCTTGCAGGAAGGTTCTCTTTCTCTGCATCTGCAAGGACCAGGAAGAAAGCGAAAAACGGTATAGCGCCTCCATCGTTCAACCCGCTTTCCACGTTCAGGGCCTGGCGTATCCTCGCCGGGACTTTTGGGCTGTTCACTATTACCTGGCCAAGCCCCGCATCGGTGGGTGCAAGGATGGCCCCTATCAGCGCAGCTTCCGCCAGGGCAAGATCGGTGAAGAAGAGTATCGCCGTAACAGCACCCGCAAAAATCGTAAGCGGAAGGCCGATCCCAAGCAACCGGGCGGGTAAATTCCGGTTTCCTTTCAGGGTGGTGAAATCTATCCTCGCAGCGTCAGAAAAAAGGATTAAGACCAGTGCGATTTCTGCAAAGACCAATACTAATTGGTTATTTACTCCAAGGGAAATGAAATCAAGCCCGTCCGGACTTACGAGCAGGCCAATCCCTACAAAAATCATGGGAGCCGTGATAATTGACCCCTCGATACGGTGCGAGACCAGGGAATAGATAAAAATTGCTATCGAAAAGATGATCGCACCAATGAGTATCAGGGATAGCATACCAACCTGATCCTTTGGATGTAACGTATTTAATGAATTTGGAATACCGGTAAAATTTTTTCATCCACATGGCGTGAGACGAAGAAATCGTATAGTTTTCCAGACCCCAGGTGTTCTTAATTATTCAGGACCATGGTAAAAAAGGTGATTAAGCGTTTCGGGTCGTGACCTGGTATATTTGTTGCAGCGGTTGTCCGGGTTTGAGGGCTTTACCTGAAAAATGGTAATTTTAGTTCATACCGGGTTATTTATCGGAAATATTTTTCCAGAACGAAGATTTATAATCTGTTTTTGATTTTCCCTCTTTAAAATATTTTTCTCCAGGTTCCGGACCCTCCAGAGGCTTTTCTCCGGCATCTGCGGGTAAAGAGGGTTTAGTATCTGCAAGAGCCCGTTCCAGTTTTTCGAGCTTGGCTGTTATCTCGTTGTTTTTTCTTTCCTGTTGCGACAGGGAATTTTTTAATTCGGCAATTCGTGCGAGGACCTGCTTTTCAAATTCGGACATCTCCTCTTTGGGTTTCTCCACTTCCTCATCTTTCTTCTCAGGTGGTGTGAGGAGTTTATTCGATATGAACCCGGCAAACGTAGCAAAAATCCCCACACCGGTTGTCATTACCAGTACACCTACCAGTCTCCCGGCACCGGTAACCGGGAACTGATCACCGTAGCCGACGGTGGTGATGGTCACGTATGCCCACCACAAGGCATCACCGGCTGTTGTGATATTTGCATTGGGTGCGCTGTATTCTGCACGCAATACTAAAAATGAGCCCACCTCAAGAATGATGATTACCGAGAAAACAAGGATGTATAACGCTGCTTCAGCCCGGTTATACGATAGATAATGGGTAATTTCTTTGACCCCGTGTTCTTTGACGAGCCGGTAGGCCTTGAAAATACGGAAAATCCTTAAAAATCTTAACTGGGGTGCACAAGCGAGTAAATCCGCCCATCCATAGTCACGGAAGAAATAATGGGACTTTGATTTCGTGGTAGTGAACCTGTACACGAAATCAAGAACGAAGATAACCGTCAGGAAAACGTTGATAATTTCTACAACGTTGACTGCTTCCGGGTTCACACCCGGAATATACACCAGAGCGAGGTTGACAACCGATAATATTGATACAAGGGCGATGAATATTTCATACCCAAACCCTTTTTCATTACTAAGTTCGTCTTCTGGAACCATTGGAAAATCCCCTGAATTAATAATGTAGTGGAATGACTGAATAATAATTGGTAATATTCCCGGTTGAATTATCCGGGGTCAAAAAAATGGGCATAACCCGGATATCATCTTTTTGTCAGGCATTATTCATGTTTTACCCACAGGTAGGCTGAAATTGCAATAATAATAACCGCCACCGCAGCACCGAATTCAAGGATGCTTAACCCTTTACTGAGTGTAAGGGCTGCCCCAAGGAAAATAACGGCCAAGGCGATGACAATGAGCCCGAGAAGCTTTGTTTTCAAATCATCAAGGGTGCGAATTTCCACCCACCCGGGTAGCGGGGCTTTGGCGATAAAGAGTTCATACAACCCCATTGATATGAGGTAAAAGACTGTCGCAACGAGGAAGATATCAATGATCTCTATTGCCCTTGCGAGGAATTCCTGGACCGTATGCATTTCAAAGCTGAAACTTACTATTGCATAATAAACAGAGGAAATACTCAGGAGGAAACCATATATGAACAGGATGGCACAAATGATCCCGGTCCCGATCACAGCAAGGCTGAACAGCCATTTGCTACCTACCGCCAGGGACTGGACAAAGGAGTGAACGCCACCTGTTTCCTGGCAGTCATCCTGCGATCCACCGTTACTTTCGGGGGGAGTTATATCCTCTTTATTCATTGTTTTCCGTCCAGAATGATTAATCTCTTAAAATTTAATTATTGTGGTTTCAAATTTCTGAATACTTCCGGTATTACCCCGGCAAATAACAGCCGGGACCAGTGCTTTATTCCCACCGGAATACGATGAATAACCGCCAGGAGACAATTCTAAAATAGAAAAATTAGGGGATTTCGAAATTAAGTGGACAATTACTACGCGATTCCAAAGGCTTTTTTCGTACCGGGCAGCATGCAGTATACCAGGACAATGCCGCTGATAATGATAATCGGCGCCATTGCTTCCCACGAAGACCCGCCGAGGGCACAAATAACCCCGTATATCAGGTCAAATGTCGCAATCAGCATCATGAACATCCAGCCCTGGGGGTGCATGATCCATAATGCCCCGGCTACACCGAGCCAGATAAAGGCCAGGAATCCCCAGAATGCGGCCCCGATAAGGCTGAACTGGTAAAATGCAACAGGTCCGAGGTAGGTCGGAAGGATATGCAACATCTGCAGCGTGTAGATAAACGCATTAATTGCACCGAGAATGGCCAGGAAGACCAGAAATAGTACACCAATAGGTCGTGCTTGTTCCATACGTACTCACTCCTTGAGTGGATTATTCTTTAATTGGTAAGTATTAATTAGCACCGGTGCTTCTTCCCCAAGAGATTGCAACCTTTTTATTGAATCGAAACGGGGTCTTGTAATCGGAAAGGACTGGAGATCCGCGGTTCCGAATTTTCGGTTCTCCAGGTAATAATTGTAATTGCGCCCATCATTTCCGGCAGCATCTCATATGGAAATTGAATATGTTTGGATTTAACCAGTTTTATCAGGATGGAGAGAATTTTCCTGGAAGATATTTAAAAAAAAGAGATCAGGTTATTTGGTAAGATGTAACCCTTTCACCTGTTCTTGATAGCGTTTAACCAATTAAAAAAAAATTATTGTAGCCTGATTCTACACGTAGCGTATTGCCAGAAGGAACTCAGCTACCAGACAGACAGCGGCAACTATCCAGAAAACACGGTTTAATTGAGCCTTACTCCGGATTTGGTACCACATCAGCAGCCCTATAATTATTAAGATTCCCTTGATGAGGAGGGTGACGGGGTAAAATAACGACGGAGAAACATAGCTGGAAAGTCCGTTTTGGATTGCGATGGGGGGGAATAATAACGCTCCCACACTGAAACCTAAAATAACTGCCCCGAGAACGGTTATAACCCAGTCCTTTGGTTTGTATGATCGGTTAACTACTTTGGAACTCATTGCTAGGAAATTGGTGAGAGGAAATATGAATGTGTCGAAAACTATTGCCAGTAATTAGGCTTTATTGAAACCATGCGTGTTTAGAAAAATGAAGAGGAAATACGTAGACAGGAGGGGGTTTCACCCCTCCCTGCTCCACCCCCAATAAGATATTCATTGGCAGGGTTACACTGGGTATTCAATAAAATTTCAGAGATTTGGAGATCATTACCTGTCACACCGGGGATCGCCACAGCGGCGGGCCATGAGCCCGGGGAGCGTGAAGACTATTGGATTACCCTAATCGGTTGGATAAATTTGAGAAGATTTTGCCTGAAAATGACAAAACGGACCCCAATACATGGAAATTTTGAACGAGGCATTTTCAATGCCCTGGTGTGAACTTCCCGTTCATGTGGGTTTCAACAAAGCCAGTAATAGGATACATTCGTTCGAACCAAGGGGCTATCTGGTCAGGAGGAAACAGAAAAAAAATCAAAGATCATATATAGGATTGGATATGCAAGTTTCTCTCAACGGTTTTTGAAAAAAAACGTTCTGAGGTGCATTATGGTTTCCGATCTTCTGGTCCAGATATTTGATTTTCTGCAAGCGATTTACTATTTCCTGTTGCCGATACTAATTGTCGTAAATATTTTTTTTGCAATCACACTTGTGTTCGTTGAGAGAAAAAACCCGACACGTGCAGTTTCATGGATCCTGGTACTGTTGTTGCTGCCGTTTATCGGTTTTTTCCTGTACCTGGTCTTTGGTCAGAATTACCGGAAAGAAAAGCTGTTTTCCATTAAAAAAGAGAGCGATCAGAAATTGACGGATTTGATGGCGGCCCAGATCAAGGAGGTAAAAGAAAAGGAGGAGAAAATGACCAGTCGATGGTCCGGGGCCATCCGCAGGATGGCACTGCTGCTGCTCCAGAATAATCGGGCTCTTATCACGACCAATAATCAGATCACCCCCTATACAGATGGGAAAGCCAAGTTTGCTGACCTTATCATGGAAATCAGCAATGCCCGCGACCATGTGCACATGGAATATTTTATTCTGAAAGATGACGGACTCGGCCGGGACATCATGAAGGCACTTACCGAGAAAGCCCGGTCGGGAGTCGAAGTTCGGCTTCTCGTTGACGGGGTGGGAAGCGGCGGTCTGCCAAAGCATTTTTATGATGAATTTACTACTGCCGGCGGGAAACATGCAGTCTTTTTCCCCTCCTTATTTTCCTATTTCAATTACCGGGTGAACTTCCGGAATCACCGGAAAATTGCGATCATCGACGGGGAGACCGCGTTTATTGGCGGCTTTAATATCGGTGACGACTATCTCGGGCTGGACAAGCGGTGGGGGTACTGGCGGGATGCAGCCGTAAGGATCAAGGGGACGGGTGCATTAGTTGCCCAGATACGGTTCTATCTCGACTGGAATTTCGCTTCCAAGGATACAATGGATATTGGCGAGCGGTATTTCCACCAGAGCCCCCACCAGGAAGGTTCCACGATGCAGATCGTTTCAGGCGGACCTGACACGGGTTGGAACCCGGTAAAGGAATCGTACCTGAAGATGATCAATACCGCTTTGGACACCGTATATATACAGACACCGTATTTCATTCCCGACCAGAGTGTGATGGATGCACTCCATATTGCTGCCCTGTCAGGAATTGACGTGCGGATTATGATCCCGAGTAAACCAGATCACATGTTTGTGTACTGGGCAAGCCATTCCTATGCGGAAGAGCTCCTTGAATCAGGTGTCAAGGTCTATACGTATGATAATGGGTTCCTTCATGCCAAGACCATCGTGATCGACGGGGTGGCGGCATCAATTGGGAGTGCCAACTGGGATATCAGGAGTTTCCGGCTGAATTTCGAGACAAATGCAATTATCTATGATGAAAAAGTGGCCGGAGAATTTAAACAGGCGTACCTCAATGACCTTCCGAATTGTACCGAACTTACTCCTGCATGGTATGCCAGTCGTTCACGCTATTTCAAGGCAAGGTCTTCTTTCTCCCGGCTGTTCTCACCTATCCTGTAATCCTTGAAATTCATTTATTTTTAAAAGAATGATTTAGTAGCTCTGTTGACATGCTCTCAAATCTATCTTGCAGATAGGTTATTCCAAAATTTAGTCACGCTCCCGGGGATCCGCCCCGCCACCTTGGCGGCCCCGGTTGGGATAAGGAATTATCCCCTAATCTCTGAAATTTTCTTGAATGCCCGAGTTGAACCCTGCCAATAAATATCTTATTGGGGGTGGGGCAGGGTGGAGGAAAACCCCACCTGGTCTTACGTATCTCCTCTTTTTTTTAAAAAAAATATGCGGGGTTTCTACAGATCAGATTTTTCAGTATTTATCTGTTCATAATCATGACGCAGATGAAGTGATACACGGTTAATTCAGGCAATCCAGGCTGGATCAAGTTAGTAAATCAGAGATATGACCTGGGGGTCTTGGCAGTGAACTGGCCGATCTCATAGAACCTGATGAATAATTCCAATGGGAGGTGATAACCCGGCCTGTTGTGCCATTAAATAAGATATGACAATGTTATGGCCGTTTGCCGTGCTGTCCTTCCAGTTCCGTGATACTGACAGATGGGTTCCGGTACCGTTGTCTTTTTGCGGTCCGTCGCCCTGCCTGGATCGCTCCTGCCGGGCAGAGATGGATACACCCGCAGCAGACCTCGCACCGGTCTTTCCAGACTGGCCTGCCCTCCACGAGATCGATATTATCAGCTGGACAGACTTTTACACAGGTCCCGCAGGAGGTACAGGCACTTGTGACGGTAAATTTTTGGGCATTATTACGGGCATGTGATGTAAACCAGGGGTATGCCACGTAATGGAGAAGCTTACTATAGATGGCCAGGGGGACATCCCGGTGTTCACAGCGTTCGATTACCGGAATAATCTTTGCAATCTGGCGATCGGCGGATGCAAGGAGATCGGCCTTTTGTTTTCCGGAAGGCGAACTGTACATTAAAATATAATTGCCTGGCATCTTAACAAAAAAGCCGGCGTCCAGCCCGCGTCCGTGACATTTTTCGATCAGACTGTCAATCTGACTGAGGGTTGGACCGCCACCACTTCCTCCGAGTGTGACAACGGCAAAGGTGTACCTGCAATGAGAGAAATTAACCCGTCCGGCGAATTTTGCAACCATTAGGGGAAGTCCGGAGAAGTAAACCGGGCAGACGATCCCTACGCGTTCCGCAGCAGGGGTGATTACTCCCGGTGTATCCTTCAGTGATGCAATTGGTACCACCGTGCAGTCCCCCAGTGCTTCAGCGATCTTCTTTGCAACTGCAAGTGAGTTGCCGGTGCCGGAAAAATAATAGATAACTGTCTTCATGGGAACCCTGATTTTTACTATGTGGATATTCTTACGAGGTATCTTGCAGGTTTCTACGAAAAAGGTTGTTATTTGAAATTTACGGTTTGGACCACGAACGTGAGAACTGTTATAGAGATTGTAATCGGACAAATTTTTTTTAACGAATAATTGCAATCAACCGGGTATTTGTTGTAAAAAAGTGAGTTGTTCATATCCAGGATTGCACCTGAAAAAAGTGACACCATCCCTGGGCAGGGAGGGATTTTCGCTATACAGCTCCGGGAGCAGATTGTTTTCTCCATTTCCCTGCAGCGAGTCCGACCATCACGGTCTGGACGATAATGTAGACAATAAGAACCGGGAGAACCTCGCTCACATTCTCACCGAATATACTGGTAGCAAAAAGCATGGCCATCCCGGCATTCCTGATTGCAGAACCTGTGGCAAGCGACCTTCGGGTCCCGGTCGTTGGCCCACCACAGAGGTATCCGAGAACAAGTGATATGCCAACGACAATTACCATTGCAGCAATTCCAAAGGTCCCAAACAGTTTCGTAAGCCCGCCGACGGCACCTGGCGAGAATAGCACGGTCGCGAGAAACAGGAGCATTACAACCAGGATCATGATATATGAAGCCCATACAACAGGTGCTTCCAGCTTTTTAGCAATGGCAGGCCATTTGGCACGAACCAGCAGCCCGGCTGCCATAGGGATTACCATGAGGAGCACCAGCGTACGGATGACCGGCCACATATTAATTACTGAATCCTCCGGCATCAGGAGAATCAGGGTGATCGGTGTTGAAACCAATGCGACCGTACAGAGGAGGAACATGAGACCGGTAGCGAACGGCACATCGCCACCCGAAACCTCGGCAAGTCTCGGTCCGTAGGAGGCACCTGGTGCACTGGTCATCAGGAGAAAACCAACCAGCATCGCACCGGAAAGGGCAAACACGGTAGCAACCAGGTAGCCGGCAACCGGGATAAGGACGAGGTTTACAAGCAGCGCAAACAATACCAGCTTAATATTCTTGAAAGGTTCGAGAAAATCCCTGTAGGTATGCCCAAGTCCGATAAAGAGCATTGATGTAAGAATGAACAGGTAGATGCCGATGGTAATTAGCAGTTCAATTTCCATTATAGACTCCCGTATACAGATTTTTTCGTTACCCGAGCAGATTAAACTACCCCAGGTACAATGCCGGCCAAATACCGGTGAGAAATTTCGTGGACACGATGAGATGAGATTTTATTTACCCTGCCTTTGAGTTCACAATTAGGACGTTCTGGATTACGGTAGATCCAGGCAGAGAAACTTTGCCATGATCAGAAACAATATGCAAGAAGAACTACCACCCGATCGTAGATAACCTGATGAGCATTCGACTGCCTGATACTAATTATAAATTGTATTTTACCATTGTGCTCCTCGCCGTGCTTCTCCCCGCGTCGGTCTGCTACATGTACACGGAGGGCAGCTCATCAGAGGTCACCCGGCTGGAAATTCGGTTTTTTCTCACGGGAACATTCCCGGCATGCACACATTTGCCCGGACTGTACGCGGATAGAAAAGGTGCTGTTTTAATTCCCTGAATTATGTATTGCGGCATCCGTGTCATGGACTCCTCATTTCCGATCCGGAATTCCATCGCTACGCCATTATTGAGGAGATCATGGATTACTCGCAAAAATAAATATACTGTGAAGATAAAATTGTCACCCTATGACCAGTCGTTCATATGGCATGTACCTCGCCTATTTTGTGCAGGCATTGGTAGGTCTGAATGTCCTGTATGCAGTGGCACTCGGTGATTCCGGCGGTATATCAGTCGGAATTTTAATGTTTGTGATGGGTATGATCCCCTATATTATCACAAAGTATGCAAAGATCAAATTCCCGTGGTTCATCTACTTCCTCATCTCTCTGGCAATCCTCATCCACCTGTCAGGTTATATCCAGGGACGTTATGTCAGCATTCCCAACTGGGATAACCTCGCCCACCTTGTGTCAGGGTTCATCGTCTCCCTGTTAGGGTTCCTTGCAATCCTCTTTCTCGACAAGGTCAGGAATTATCGCCTGGACGCCATGTTTATCGGGTTTTTCACGGTTGCGTTTGGCATGATAATGGAGTACCTCTGGGAGATGTATGAATTCACCGTGGACACCTTTATGGGAGGTAGCCTGGCCGGGCCGATGCAGGCGAATAACGCCGATACGATGTCGGATATGATCTTTGTCTTTATTTCCGGTGTTATCGTTGCCCTGATCTGTTATACGTACGTGAAGAAGTATGGAAAAGAGAACATCATGCACGATATGATCGGTGAAAGTCCATTCTTCCCGGAATAATTTTTTTTGGTACCGGGTAATTCACCGGATTATGGTCCAGCCCGGAAGAATCATCACCTGCTAAATTTCCGGTTTTTTCAGAGGGAGAACCCATCCGCGTGAATTTTTTTTCCTAACCGCGTCTCAATGGGGAAGTCCTTTTTAACTACCCTGGAAAATTCACAACCGTGTAATACCGGGCTTTTCCAGGCGCCGGGGGAAAATGTCGAAGCGTAAGATTTCAATAATCCTTGTACCATAATGAGATAGCACCGGTTGGAAAGGTACCTATGGGTATATTATCGCTCTTAAAAATAGGGGGAATCAGCAGTCCTGATAAAAATACCGGGATAGAGCCAGACAAGGGGAAACAGAGATTTCAAAGGATTATTGAAATTGTTATACTCGTGCTCCTTGCAACAGCAACCGTAGCATCAGCATGGTGCGTATACGAGGCCTCTGCATGGGGTAATGTCCAGATGGAGAATGTTGGTGCTATTGCTCTCGCGCAGGGGGAATCGATTCGCCTTACCGATAATGACAACATGTTACGGACAATCGACGTAAACCTCTTCCTTTCATGGGTCCAGGCGGCAAGTGAAACCCAGACAGGCAGAATGGTTTTTCTCGAAGACCGTTTCCGTGATGAGTTCCGGCCGGCTTTTAATGAATGGTTACAGGGAGCAAAACCAGGGGAGGTCCCCCCGGGAACACCTTTTTCGTTACAGAGTTATTCCCTTAAGACCAGTCGTGAACTGGAGCAGTTGAAGCTCAACATGTCGGTAAGCCTTGATAACGTCCGGCAGGCGAACGCGAACAGCGACAGCTACGTCCTCACCACAGTCTTTGGCGCATTGGTATTATTCTTCGCGGGCGTCTCCGGAAAGTGGAAATGGCCGGTGATTACCATAATTTTTATCGGGATTGCGATGATATTCCTGGTGATTGTCCTGCAACGGGTTTTTACACTCCCCGTCATAATTACCTGATTTTTTTCAATCACGTTAAATGCCCCTATAACGCATTTAACCCCATTTTATTACCCGAGTTTTTAAAAAGCCAGACCAGGACATCTGTCCGGCGGTTCGTTTTAACATGACAACATTCCTGCCCGAATTCCAGGGGAGCATCGTTCCGCAGATAGTGCCAAAGAGACTTTATATAGATTACAATCACTTTCCCTTTTAGATAATGGAGATGTGAATAATGTTCAGTCTGTTTTGGATTGCATTTATCCTGATTATTATCGGGGTAATAGCCGCCGCATGCGGCGCAAGGGGGATCGCCGGGGCCACGATGAAAATAGGGATGGTGGTAATGATTATGGCCTTTATCGCCGCAGCTTTCGTAATGGTATTCGCAATGTTATAACACTTTATTTTTCCCATTTATTCTGCCGGATTCAATATCTCTGAAGAATTATAATGATTACAATTTCCCCTATTACCAGTAAAAGATAATTCCCAGGATTTTATCAACGTGGTATTTAGGTAGATCACCCTGAAAATGGCGTAAAAGTCACGCAAAAAAATTATTCCAGGGTTGGTTCACTAGCCGCGTTTTTAATAATGGTCAGCTGGTCAATCAGTATCTGGTATGACGAGACCAGCAGGGCAATAAAGAGCGGCCCGAGTATAAGCCCGATCATCCCCATGACCGAGATCCCACCGATGATACCTATCATCATTATCACCGGGTGAATGCCGATCCGTTTCCCCATCAGCTTCGACCGGATGAGGGACCCGGGTATCCAGAGTACCACCGGATAGATAATGAAAAGTGCAATGAGCACCCCGGTGATATTCCCGGTTGACAAATTGTAGAGGAACAGAAATACCATAACAACCAGCGGACCAAAGAGGGGGATAAACATGGAGAGCCCGGACATGATTGAAAGCGGGAGATAGGCCGGGTATCCAAGAAAATAGAAGAGGGGGAGGGCAAGAACAAATGCGAGAATTGCCACCTCCACGCTCACGATATAGATGGCATACATGGTGTTGACGACCATGCCGGTAATCTTTCCGACCGACCCGGTCAGTTGCCCTGGAAGAGCATCAATTATCTGGCGAAATATAGCCGGACCCTTCAGCAGGAACAGATATACAGAGAGAAAGAGGATAAATGCCCCGAATAGGATTTCCGGGATGCCGTTAAGAACAGACTGAATTGTCGATTTTATTACGAGCATGATGCTGTTGATCACATTTGCCACCTGGTACCCTGAGATCAGCGGGCTGGTTCCGAGGGAAATCAGCCACGTATTGATAGACTGGACCATGGTGAAGAGCGATCCACTTGCGCTGATGAGGAGGTTCACCATGAATACCAGGGCAAACCCAATCAGGAGGAATGCAAGGAGCGTTATCATCGCGGCGGATTTGGCAGGGGATAACCGCTCGCACAGTTTCTGGTTGAACGGTTGCAGCACGATCGCAAGGGTCATACCAAGGACAATTGCAGCGGCGAGCGGGAAATAGATAATAAATACCATGCTGAGAATGAGGAACAGAATTATTATGGTCAGCAGGTCGTACCTTAATTTGCTATCGGGCATAATCAATTGATTCAAACAGGACTTATATAGAACTTTTGACTTATTTTTCCGGTCTGCACCCGATATTTCCCTCCGTGTGCATACCGCAGGGAATATGTCTATTACTATTGAAGGTCATGATTGTTACAGAAGACAGTGGTATATTTCGACGGTGAGAATGGGTGAAAAACAAGACAACCGTAAAAAGAGATGCATTTGGCATTACAAGATTTATCACGGAGTATAAAACATCTGAACAGCGTCGGCAGGGAGGAAAGGCCATCAGGGAAGCAATTCCGCGGGTTTCGCACGCCGAATTTGAGCCGCCTGGTGATCGGCCGGACCCGGTTGAGGTAATCAAAGAGTCAAGTAAAGGAAGGCTCGAACACCTGATCCCCATACGCTACGGGCGTATGTCAAAAAATGTCTTCGCCTTCTTCCGTGGATCTGCTTCACTGAATGCACTGGATATTGCCGGGACACCGACAACGGACCTCATGGTCCAGGCTTGCGGGGATTGCCACCTCTCCAATTTCGGCCTTTTCGCGACGCCTGAGCGGAACCTGATCTTCGATATCAATGATTTCGATGAGACCCTCCCTGCACCTTTTGAGTATGATATCAAGCGCCTTGCAGCCAGTTTTTGTATCGCCGCCCTTAATAATGGTTTTTCAGATAAGGAAGGCAGGAATATCACGAGGAGTTGTGTTCGCTCATATCGTGAAGCGATGATGCAGTTCTCCACGATGAATGTACTCGATGTGTGGTATGCCAGGCTTGATATGGATGCAATCATCGCATCGGCACCGGATGCCGAAGCGAAAAAAAACCGGCAGAGGATTGCCCAGCAGGCAAGGTCAAGTATATCAGAATATGTATTTCCAAGAATTACCAAGGTCCAGAACGGAAAGCGGCTCATTAAAGACGAACTCCCGCTGATATACCATCCCCCTGCTGAAGATGTCGACCCCGGATTTTTCATTAAAGCCCTGGAGAACTATCGCGAAACCCTGCCACATGAACGCCGGGTACTGTTTGACCGTTACCGCATTGAGGATCTCGCCTACAAGGTCGTAGGTGTTGGCAGCGTAGGTATGCGGTGTGGTGTTGTACTCCTGATGGCAGAAGAGAATGACGCCCTGCTTCTCCAGGTGAAAGAAGCACGTACTTCCGTCCTTGAGCCGTATGCAGGAAAAAGTGAATTTGACAACCCCGGGCAACGGGTCGTTGTCGGCCAGCGCCTGATGCAGTCGGCGAGCGATTTGATGCTCGGGTGGACTACGGGCAAAATGGGACTCCACTTTTATATGCGCCAGCTCCGGGATATGAAATTCTCCCTGGACGTTACCATTATGACACCCCTCCAGCTCTCCCGGTATGCCGAAATATGTGGGTGGACACTCGCACGTGCCCATGCACGATCAGGGGATGCGGCAATGATCTCGGGATACCTCGGGAAAACGGATGTATTTGACAGGGCAATAGGGACGTTTGCGGGACTCTATGCGTACCAGGCCGAACATGATTGTGAAAGGTTCCTCGATGCGATACAATCGGGTGAGATAACGGCTCAATCCGATATTTAGGTCCGACAATTAAATTCAGAAATTTACCATTTTTACCATCAAAAAAATTGTGATTCTCCGGGGCAACTTAGGGAAAACCGGGGCCAGGGTACAATGCAAGAACCAATGTTGTACAGTAACCCGGCAGCTTCGCTGGAAAAGGGATATCTTCACATGATCCCGGTAAACCGGAGTGCACAATAGACCAGGAGGGAGATCCCGGCAACCTTTATTGTCTGGGTATTCATCTCCCCAACAAATGTCGACTTGTAGCTGGCATCCTTCATCGCCCTGATTACCGGTTTAATGAGGAGCAGGCCGAACGGGAACAACGGGAGCAGCCAGTAATAACCCATCTGAACTGATACGAGATAGGCACAGAGTAGTAATGCAAGGACCATAAGGACAATGGTCCACTTAAATGCAGCCTGCTCCCCCATAATCATGACCGAATTTCTCCGTGTATTCCGGTCCTTTTCAATATCCCGGATCTCGTTAAGGAGTTCACTGATGATCCCGAATAGTGCCAGGAGAGCGAAAAAGATGATCCCGGTCAGGTTTACCGGGGAATACAGAAGGTATCCGAGCATTCCACAGAGCATCGGGAGGACGGCGTGGTACGCAAGGTCAAGCCCGGCTATGTTCTTCGTTTCAATGAGAAAAGAGTACGTGATAAACATTACAAGGATCAGGCCTTCTATCCAGAGCAGCTTTGCCGGAAGGAGCACCATACTTACCAGGGTGATGAGGAGGAGCAGGGCGCTGATGAGGACTGCAACGCTCAACGACATCGAACCGTCTGCAAGCGGGTTTCTGGGAAAAGGCGTATGTGCATCCAGTTCGCGGTCTGAAATATCGTTTACCACAAATCCGAACGCAGACGAGGATATGATAAAAATCACAAGCCAGACAAGAGCGATATCGACAGACGAGGACCCAAGAAACGCCCCGAACAATCCGACAGTGATGGACAATAACCCATATTCCCCGAACCGCAGAAGTCTTGCCAGTGGGTTGATACGAACCCTCCCGAATGTTTCTTACCACTCATTTGATTAAATAACTGATAAATTAATAGTGAATGCCATGAGATTTTTTAGCGGATTCCTGTAATTTCAATTCCGAATCATTCAATACTCAAGCGGCATCAAACTTATGAATAATTAACAGGGTGATAAATGGCTCATGTACTGCTCTCTCCGCTCAGCTGGGGTCTTGGTCATGCCACGAGGGATATTCCTATTATCAGGACCCTTCTGGACCATCATCACGATGTAACCATCGCGGCCAGCGGCAACGCACTCACCGTGCTCCAGTATGAATTCCCGGAATGCAGCTTCATCCAGTTTAAAGATTATCCTGCTCCGTACAGCACAAGCCGTTTCTTTACCCCGAAATTCATTGCATCACTGCCAGCCATTGCGCAGGCTCTTGCAGAGGAACGCCGGAACCTGCTGCGTATTCTTGAAAAAAACCGGTACGATCTCATCATCAGTGATAACCGGCCCGGGGTGTATTCATTAAAAATCCCCACGTTCTTTGTTACTCACCAGATCCACTATCCCCTCCCGCTCCTGTTCTGGCCCTTCGAACTAGGCTCAATCCTTGCTAATTACTTCCTGTTTGATAATTTTACCGGGGTCATTGTCCTCGATAACCCGCCGGGGGCGAAGTCTATTGCAGGAAAATTGTCCCGTCCTGTCCGGGGGCTGACCGATTCAAAGGTTTTCTTTTCAGGAATTCTTTCAAGCATACAAAAAACGGATAGTGAACAGGACCTTGATTACCTCGTCCTGATCTCCGGGCCTGAACCCCAGAGAAGTTGTCTTGAGGAGATCCTCACGCCAATGCTTTCCGATCTTGACGGGACCACGATAGCACTGCTTGGGAGTCCACAAAAAACACCGGAACGATCAGTTTCAGGCCGCTGCACGGTAATTTCATATGCAACCACCCGGGAAAAAGAACGGCTGATGAACCGTGCGAAGTTTGTCATCTGCCGGTCAGGTTATACCTCAATGATGGAACTTGCGGAACTCGATAAAAGTCACGGGCTTTTTATTCCAACACCGGGACAACCTGAACAGGAATATCTTTCGTATTATTACAAAAATGCCGGTTGGTTTTATTCGAAAAGCCAATATAAGCTCAAACTGGTGCAGGATATCCCTCTCGCCATGAAGTGTAAAGGGTTTCCGTCCATGCCCAAAACCAAAGAGAACGTCGAACGTCTTTATACCGAACTCCTTGCACAGTATATTGATTAAACGATACAAAAGTGTCTGTAGGGAAACGACGGAGTTCATATAGGCTGATTACCCAGTATGTACATGGATGATATGTCCGTCCAGGGCATCGGTGCGGTCATCATCATTTATGGTGGAATAGTCGTCATCACCATTGGTATACTCTATATCATCACGAAATTCTGGGGAGCACTGATTTCCGGGGATGCCGGTTTTATCCTCTGGTGGGGTTCAATCATTGTTGCATCGATAGCACTCTATGGAGGAAGTGGTCTTTTACTCCGTAAATTAGGAAAAATCTGACCGTGGACATGTGTGAAATCCTGGCCGTTTATCAAAGGCCATATATTTGATGAATCATGGATTAGTCTGCTCTGTGTATTTCTTACTACCGTGAGGTCCCCGTGATTCTATCAAAAAGCCCGGGGGTAAAAGTCAGCCCGACAGGAAATTGTGGAAAAATGCTGACAGATTGTTTCCTTTCCATCAGGAGTTCCGGGAAATTTCTTTGGTCTTGCAATACCTTCTGGAGAGGGGTTACATTGTCGGCTGCGTTACATTTTCGCCCATAAGACTTCCCACTCCATCGCCTCCTGATCGTTAAGGCAGAATTTATTAAGATTATAAGATCATGGAGAAGTAACTATGGCGACGCAGAAAGACAAGAAGAAAGTGAAGCAACAGGCAAAGGCCGGGACACGGGACGGCATCCCGGCTGCACCTGACAGCCAGACTACTGAGGCCGCGGTGGAACCCCAGGCTAAAATGAGCCGCAAGGAATTCGAAAAGGAGCTGGAGAAGCTCCAGATCGAGCTCGTCAAGATGCAGGAATGGGTGAAGGTCAGCGGCGCCAAGGTCTGCGTGCTCTTCGAAGGCCGCGATGCAGCAGGCAAGGGCGGCGTTATCAAACGCATCACCGAGCGCACAAGCCCCCGCGTCTTCCGGTTGGTGGCCCTGCCGTCACCCACTGAGCGGGAAAAGTCCCAGATGTACGTCCAGCGCTACATTCCGCACCTGCCCGCGGCAGGTGAAGTGGTACTCTTCGACCGCAGCTGGTACAACCGGGCGGGTGTTGAGCGGGTAATGGGATTTACCCCGGAGGCCGAGGTGGAAAAGTTCCTGAGCTGGGTACCCCCGGTCGAAAAGGCGATCATTGGATCCGGGATTATCCTGGTGAAGTACTGGCTGGAAGAGACCATGGAAGACCAGACCGAACGCTTCGAGGAACGTATCAATGACTACCGGAAGATCTGGAAGCTCAGCCCGATGGACCTCGAGAGCCATCGCCGTTGGTACGACTACTCGCGGGCCCGCGACGCCATGTTTGCTGCCACCGATACCCCTGAATCGCCCTGGTATGTCGTAGATTCTCACGACCAGCGACGTGGACGACTGAACTGCATCGCACACCTGTTAAGCCTGATCCCCTACGAGGAAGTCCCCCGTGAGAAGGTGAAGCTACCCAAGCGCCAGCCAAAGGGTGACTACGTCGAACCGGACTATCCATTCCGACGGATTCCGGAGAAATACTAAAAAAGGAGGCCCACAGGATGGCAGACACGGTACAAGAACAACTGAAATGGTATTCGATGACACCAGAGGCAGTTGCACAACAACTGAAGGTTGAACCGGCAAAAGGACTGAGCACAGCAGATGCGGAGCGGCGCCTGCAACAGTACGGCCCCAACGTTCTGGCCGCCAAGAAGAAGGAGAAGGGCTGGCAGGCTTTCCTGCGCCAGTACAAGGACTTCATGCAGATCCTCTTAGTGGGAGTGGCCTTGATCAGCCTCGTGGTCACCCGAGAAGCAGGCACGACCGTGGTGCTGCTGGGCCTGACGGTTTTCAACGCAATACTGGGGCTGCACGGAGAGGCTAAGGCCGAGGCCAGCCTTGCCGCACTCGAGAAGATGATGAAGAACATCACCCGTGTACGCCGCGACGGCGTAGCGGTTGAGATCGAAGCGGAGGGGCTTGTCCCGGGCGACATCGTGCTGATGGAGGCAGGCAACCGTGTGCCGGCCGATGGGCGCCTGTTCGTTACAGCGACCCTCGAGATCGAGGAGGCTGCCCTGACTGGCGAGAGCGTGGCCTCTCCCAAGGACACCGGGGCAATTACCAGTCCTGATGTACCTCTCGGCGACCGCCTGTGCATGGCCTTTATGAACACCGCAGTGACCCGCGGCCGCGGCGAGATGATCGTGACCACCACCGGGATGGGCACCGAAATGGGCCACATCGCCGACCTGCTCAACAGGACAAAATCCGACAAGACACCGTTGCAGAAACAGCTTGACAAGTTGATCATCATCATCGCCGGCATGGCCGGTCTGGCATTTGTCCTGATGGTTATCCTGGGCCTGGGCCACGGGGATTCCTTCGAGACGATATTCCTCGCAGGCATTGCCCTCGCTATTGCGGCTATACCCACCGGCCTGCCTGCTGTCGTGACCACGATGTACTCCATGGGGACGCGGGCACTGGCAAGCCTTGGCGCCATCGTCAAGCGGCTGCCATCGGTCGAGACACTGGGCTCGGTATCGGCAATCTGCTCCGATAAGACCGGAACCCTGACGCTCAACAAGATGACAGCCCGCGAGTTTACCATCCCCGGTCAGAACCGTTTCCGGGTAACCGGGGAAGGCTACGGCACACAGGGGGCCATGACCCTTACCGGGGGTATAGCAGGATTACAACCCTGGCAGAAGAATACGCTGACCTATAGTACTGAAGGCAAGCTGCTGAGCTCTGGTGGAGCAAGGGTTGACCTCGATCCGATCCTCCTTCCCATGGCATTGTGCGCCGACGCCCGACTCGACAACGGTACCCTGATTGGTGATCCAACCGAGGGTGCGTTAATTGTTCTGGCAGAGAAAGGCGGCATCAGCGTGGATGGTGCACGCGAGATGTATCCCCGTGTGGCCGAGGTGCCGTTCGATTCTGACTACAAGTTCATGGCCACGTTTCACAACATGACCAATGAGCAGGGCAGGCCGGTGGTACGCTGCTTTGTAAAAGGTGCTCCGGATGTACTGATCGCCCGCAGCAACTCGTACTGGATGCCAGCCGGGGAGGTCATGCCGGTTTCAGATGAGAAACGTCCCCTTGCATACGAGGAAAACGACCGCATGGCACAGGCAGGTGAACGGGTGATGGTGGTCGCACGTCGCGACTTCGACCCGCAGACCTTCGATCCCACGGCTAAACTGGTCGACCAGGTGACGGACCTCACACTTCTGGCCATGGTAGGTATTGTCGATCCACCACGTCCCGAGGCCAGGGACGCTATCGCCAGGTGCCACAGCGCCGGAATCCAGGTAAGGATGATTACAGGCGACCATGCGGTGACCGCTGCGGCTATCGGGCATGAGCTGGGAATCGAGGGTAAGGCACTCACCGGCGCAGAGTTCAAAGCCATGAGTGATGACCAGCTGATGAAAGACCTCCCCGAAATCGGTGTGGTGGCACGTGTGGCCCCCGAGGACAAGATCCGCCTGGTTGACCTCCTGCAGCGCCAGCAGAACATCGTCGCCATGACCGGGGACGGCGTTAACGATGCGCCGGCCCTCAAGAAGGCTGACATCGGCGTTGCAATGGGCATCACGGGGACAGAGGTCTCGAAAGGGGCCGCCGTTATGATCCTGACCGACGACAACTTCGCCACCATTGTTAAGGCAGTGGAATTTGGACGTGGGATCTACGAAAACCTGTCCAATTTCATTCGCTTCCAGATGACAAACCTGGTGGCATACATCGTGGCATACCTGGGTGCAGCGCTCTTCTACATCGCCGGCGGTGTGCCGTTTGCACCATTCGTCGTCCTGTGGATCAACTTCCTGGTCCAGGTACCCGTCGCCATCTCACTTGGCTTCGACAAGCCTGCACCCGGGCTGATGGACCGCAAGCCGCGCCCGATCAGCCAGCCCGTCCTCTCAGGTTCGCAATGGGTCCGCATCGGCTTTATCGGGATACTCATGGCGGCTGGTACCCTGGTCGTGGAAGCAGTTGCTTCGCCGGTGGGAGCCACGGTTGCCGCCACCATGGCGTTCGTCATGTTCTCACTCTTCGTTGTTATGAGTGGTATCAGCTGCCACAGTGAAACCCTGACAGCATTCAACCGGAATATCTTAGACGATCGGCACCAGCTGATGCTCAACGGCCTGGCCCTGCTGCTCATCTTCCTGCCAACCCAGTTGAATTTCCTGCAGGCAGGACTTGGCCTGACATCGCTGAACGGAAGCCAGTGGCTGCTCTGCATCGGGTTAGCAATCGCCCTGCTCATGGTCTACGAGATAATGAAGGTCTTCCTGCGCAGCCGTCGCAAGCACAATCCGGCAACTCCTCCCATCGCAGTGCCCGCCCAGGTATAAACTCCTGGGCATGTGATTTTTCCGGGGACTCACTGGTTCCCTGAACCGGTAAGCAGGTCTAATGAGGACTTTGTCCTGGACACAGTCCATAGAAGTGGAAAAATGCTCCCTTCATCCACATTTCTGCCCCGCCCGGGCAGGCAATCTACGACTGTTCCATGTTCCCGTCCGGCCCAACTCCCATGACACCATACAAATAAGAACTGCCCTGGAACCTGGACACTACCACCCGCAACGGAAAAGACTGGCAGGAGGGAAAACAGTAATTAAGGCAGGGATTCCGCATCCCACCTTATATTGTCTGCCGGATGACCACGTTCACCCGGGTCAGGTTGTCATATACCCGGAATTTTCTCCACAGTTTCCGGTGATCATACACAAAATACTCGTAGGTATGCCAGATTGTTACCCAGTTGACAATAATGAAGACTCCAATCAGCAGTTGGAAGGCAAAACCGACCACCGGAGAGAGATAATAGAAATAAAACACAACAATGCTTAATGCCAGGGTGAGGATGGCGATTTGGACGCTTACCTTTCCCTCTCTCCAGGATGATTTTTTTTCCCGGGCAAGGTCATCCAGACGGAACGAGAACTGGCGTCTCACGGCATTAGCCAGCTGGTCTTCTTCACCTGGAGACACACTCCCTTTTGGTATATGTACTACCAAATCAACATCTTTCCGGAGAGAGAAATCGATGAACGATTCGAATATTGCATCCTCGGCCATATCCGTCAACTCCTTTTCCGGGAACGGAAAGGGATCGGATGTATCGAAGAGCTGGTCCAGCGATTTAAACCACATCTCAACAGCTCCCCTGCCATCGGTCGTGGTCTGGGCAATTTTGATCTCTTTCATTCCAACACCTGTGAATAATAACGAACGGACATAATTATTGCGTATATAATGATAATTTCGTTACCTATATCAATTGAAGTACACAAAAGTCCCGGACAAGTGTATCGAGGCTCCCGCCGTTCCGTCAGGTATTCCTGATATAACGAGTATTAAATATTGACGTGATCAATTAAGGACAAATCAGGGCTGATACAGGTATTCATATTTCCCTGACTAACTGGTGGTGTACTATGGCAGTTCATTCAAGGTGGATTATATGATCCCAGGACTCGGAAGCCTGAACTGGAAGACCAGTATTCTTACTGGATTGTTTGCAGTCATTGTCGGGTTTTTTGCCCTGCTGTTCCCATCCATTGCAGGTCCCTTCCTGCTCCTCCTTGTTGCCTTCGTGGTGATAGTTACCTCTATCGGCCTTATCATATCCGGATACAGCGTTTCTGAGGAGGATTCCTATCTCCAGTGGCCGTTAATGATCATTGGAATTTTGTTACTCTTACTTGGTTGTATCATTATCATCTTTCCACAGGAGTCCGCCACAATAGTCGTGTATGTAATTGCCATCTGGGCAATTGTAATGGGTTTCCAGAACATGATCCTTTCCATTACCTATGCCGAAACAAGGCGGGGTTTGCTCGCAATAAAAGGGATAATATCTACAATTTTCGGATTACTTATCCTGTTCTATCCGCCACTTTCTTCTGCCGTTCTTCTCCTGCAGGTATTTGGGATATACCTGGTTTTCCTCGGAGTTCTTAGTGTTATCGTGGGGCTGATGGAGAGAAGTTCAGGAGAATAAGGGTATTTTTGTATCCTGCAGGATGGACCTGTTTTTCATTTCCCAAAAAATTATCAGATGTTTATTCATAGTTACATCCCTTTTCAACCAGGGAAAGAATTCAAAACAGATTATAATAGAGATTTTTCTCTCTGCCGAAAACCCGGTTCTTCACTATTCGTGAGGATGTCCTATGGCAGGATTCAAAAACATTGATCGGGTAATAGGGCTGTTTTCAAACACTCAAATAAAAAAAAGATTAAACTGGCCCGGTTTTCCGGGCAGGTTATGCGGTCTGGCCCTTGAGCATGAAAGCGCCAATAATGGCAGCTATTCCACCAATAATACCGAAACCCCCGAGGATATACGGCAGCATAAGGACGCTTACAAACGGATTGGCAAGGATTAAGCAACCGAAGATAATCAGGAGGATACCGATAATGCCGGCACCCCATCCGCCACCCTTAAAGGCTGCAAAGATGCCCATGAATCCCATAATGAGACCCCACACACCTACGAAGATAATGAAGATGTAGGGAACGACGAACGTACTGTACAAGGGATAGGTCAGGATAGCGATACCGGCAATAATACCGAGGATACCAAACAGAATTTTCCAACCTGCATTCGTTCGATCGACGAACAGACTTATGAGACCAAACAGGCCACTGATGAACCAGTAGGCACCGAGGAAGGTGACCAGCACCAGAAGTGTCCCATACGGGTAGTAAAGCAGGAATATCCCAAGGATAAGGGTAATAATACCCTGGATGAGGACAAGCCACCAGGGGAACAGGTGTGTTCCCGGGGTCACATTGAGCGACGGGGTCATGTTTTCAGACATAGTAATTCCAGCAGTATCTTCATCTGCCTTCCTGATTAAGATTTCTGATTAAAAGGTCCCCGTTCATCGCTGACTCTCCTGATCCGATGAATTTTTTTAATGCCCGTTTCGTTTTTTCTGTGGGCCATCCGGAATGATGACGGTCTTGCGGTTATAAGCCCCGTTTCCGGTTCACCATCAGATGGTAAGGTTAGCTACGGCAGGCCGTTTTATTGCTGCCCACCGGTATCACTGCCACACCCACACCAAGGGAACCCCTGGAAAACAGGTAGTTGGACTCCTTTTAGGCTAATGGTGAGACCCTAGTATGTCTGTCGTATGATCACGTTCATCCGGGTCAGTTTTTCATATACCCGGTATTTTCTCCAGAGTTTTCGCCAGTCATAGACAAAATACTCGTACGTGTCCCAGATTGTCACCCAGTTGATGATCACAAAGACCCCGACAACGAGACTTGAGATAAACGTTGTAGCGGGATTGACATAATAGAGATAATAGAACACAAAGACGCCAATAAATGCATTCATTATGGCGAGAAGGACACTTACCTGCCCCTCTCTCCACGAAGATTTTTTTTCGCGTCCAAGGTCGTCCAGGCGGAAAGAAAAATGGCGCCTCACGGCATTCGCAAGCTGGTCTTCATCTGCAGGTGAGACACTGCCGCTCGGGATGTGTAATACCAGATCGAAATCTTTTCGGAGGTACAGATCGATGACAGACTCAAATATCGTGTCTTCTGCAAGGTCTGTTAATTCCTTTTCCGGAAACGGAAACGGATCGGAAACATCAAACAGCTGGTCAAGCGTTTTGAACCACATATCAATCGCTATCTTTCCATTTGTCAGGGTTTTTGCGATTCTTATCTCTTTCATACCGACACACCCGGGAACTACGCCGTACAGACGTACCTATGGTATAGGGTATAGTGATCCAGCCATCTATATTAATTCAGGCACAGCCCGGTGCCAGGTATCATTTTTCCCTCTGTTTCTGCACCAGGATCAGATGTAACAAATTCCAGCACTGAATTCCGCATGGATATCGGAGTAAATATCAGAAATATGGCAGAATTAGCGGGAATTTATCCCTGCTGTATCTACTCCAGCAGGGGATTCATAATCCTCAATGAATTTCACCCCCCCTTCCACCTATAAATAGCCCGAATTATGTCCCTTTTAAGTCAATATTCAACTGGCCTGTTTAAGAGGGATTTTGGACAAAAATACCTGATATTTTCCCTTATTTCCCACATGGACCATTCTGGATCCATAGAACCATACGGTCTCCACCCCCGGGGTTTTATTGCAGTTAATACCTGAAATACGGCCGAATTGGCGGGAATTTAGCCCTGCTATAACTACTCCGGCAGGGATTACATCATCCTCGTGGAATTTCACCCCCCCTTCATCTATGAATAGCCCGCATTATGCCCCATTTGAGCCAATATTCCATAGGCCGATTTAATGGGGACTTATAACAAAAATACCTGTAATTTGCCCTTATTTCCCACATGTGCCATTCCGGATCCACAGCACCATACGGTCTTCACCCCCCGGTACCTCTGAATCGTTTCTCTGGACAATTTCGATTTGCCGTATTGAATTTGGCAGGATTAACGCTAATTTAGCGTTGTAACACACAAAGGTTTAAACCGTATAAAGAACAGTTTACCTTTAGCCCAACGGAAAGATAACTGATCAAAAGAGTTCCAGTTGTGGCAGGAGAGATGAACATGGGACTTCTTGGAAAAGTAGCAGCGGTTAAAGCAGTTAAGGGACGGAAAGAAGACAAGAAAGACGCGAAGGAAGAAGCAAAAAAGGAAGAGAAGAAATAATTCTTTCTTAAACCCGGGGTTATTCCGGGCTATTCTTTTTTTTGTTATCGATAGATTCAATCAAAATCCGGCTGTATTAGTGTGAACTCATATCGTCGTTCTTATTGATTTTAATATTTTTACAAGCACTATGATCTGAGGACGCTATGATCATCAATGCCCCTTTAAAGGTGTTGTTTTTAAAAAAATGGGGGAAATTGCTCTTTCTGAAGGGGCCTGAGTGAATGGGTATCGGGTAAAAAAAACTATGAGAATTAAATCTTCTTTGACCCTGGCGCCTGGGTGATAATTTTCACAGCGTCCACCATCTCTGGCAGCATTTCAGCAGGGAATCCCATTACCATTTCATCATCGTTAATACCGGAAAATTTCCTGGAACCATCGCAACCAAGTGAGAAGTTCGGTTTTCCGCTGAGATAGACCTTTGCAACGGAATCTGAACAGACCGACTGGATACCTGAGAATTCGGCATGTGCCCGGCCACCCAGCTTGAATAAAGAAGACTGTGCAAGTTTCAGCATGGACCAGGGAGTGGTAATAACAAGGATGACATGCGGGGTGAAGGGTGTTTTTTCCAGGGGAGCGTACATGGTTGCATAAACATCTCCCGTACCAAGGTGTGGTATGCAGTTCATCGTCCTTTTACAGGCTGGTGTACTCGCATATTTTCCCAGCTTAAAATAAAATTTGCCGGTCTTCAGGGTAGGGGAAAGATCTTTAAGTCCCAACGCCCAGGCACCGCCATTGCACTCGTGCTTATCTGCCGTGGCATAGAAGATTTTCCCTTCGTTCCTCGCAAGGCCAACCATCATACAGTGCTTGATTGTTTTATCGATTTCAGGCATCCCAGGTGGGATCTCATCCACGGTTGTTGCAAAACCAACTGCTACGGGGGATCCCTTCAACTTCAGGGAGGTTTTTAGGGTTTCAGATGCCAGGGCATAATCCATTGTAATCTTCATCGGTGCTTCCATCATAGATGTCGTCTCCTGAACCCATTCAATGGGTAACAACAGTACATATTGGTAGATTCATTAAAAGATACCGATAGAAAAAACCAAGGAAAATCTTACGTAACACCTGTAATCAATAATCTAAAATTTCCAAAAAACGGGTGTTAAAAAGGTATGATGAGTGAACTATGTTGAGAATTTTTTAACCACATGGGCCGCCTTGTAATTCGTACTGATCGAGTGCTTTTTCAGCGGCCCTGGCTCCGTCTGCAAGTTCTGAACCGAGTTCAACGAGTTCCAGGGGCGATATGAAGCTGTTGGCAAGGACGACCCCGTGCTTATTCATGGCTATTTCCTTGAATTTCTTCGCCCACAGGTGCTCGATAAGCAGGAGACCGGCGGCTGTTTTATTGGGTATATTCTTTGCAATATCATTAATCTGGTTCCTGGTAAGTCCAAAATCCTTCTGGGCAGCCCGTTCCGCTCCGGCTTGTGCACCGGCGATTGCACCTTCCCCGCCGGCAGCACCAAAACCGATTAGTGCACCGACTGCGGCACCCAGTTTTACCCTGTCTTCATCCGAAAGTTCCGTAATCTGGACTGATGCAATTTTTCCTTTTTCATCCTTTACAACCGCGAGAAGCCCCAGTACTCGTATCAGCCTTGCTTCACTCAGCTGGAAAATCTCTTTGAGAAGTGCACCATCAAGTTTCTCAATGTCTGGAAATCCAATCGCAATCATCTGTATCGGGCCATATTCTACCAATTTTTATTCCTCCTTATGCAATCTGGTTTAATTGATTTTTTAGTATTTATCTGTTCATATTTTTTTAATCGTCTCATGGTGATTTTCTTTTTTCTGGACAAGGTTTTATTTCAGAACAGATCCGTGAATCTCCAGGGTTTTTCTCAATCTGACCTTTGGACACAACTGCTTAGAACAGATACAATTGCATTAATTATCGCCAGATGGCGAATATCAGACATACAATCAGGATTCCATTGGTGGCTGTTGAAATGTAATCCTGAAACATCATGGCAGGGACCCGTGGCCCCAACAATATGATGGGAATAGTAACCAGGAATCGACCAAATATATGAATCGGTTCTTATAAATCAGGGAAGAAGAAAAGAAGAGTAGAACAAATATGCCAGTTCAGGAAGACACACCAGGTAACCCGGTACCACCGGAGCCACGGATTGATGATGATCAGCCATTCCAGTGGACAGGCATGTTCTTTCTGGCAATCATCATCATTGCGCTCATTGCCATTGCCTTTACCGCGGGGTTCATGGCCCTGTACGCGTTTCTTACCAAGGCAATCTGGGTCGAGAATGACTTTGTCCTGGCCAACCGGTGGACGATACCCGTGGGTGTGCTCTTTTTCTCACTCCTGGTCGGGCTTTGCCAGAAATACCTCCATGCACCAACCGTAATCAATGGCGGTTTCGTGGAAAACATGAAGGAACAAAAACTGGTAACCAACTACCGTGTCTTTCCTGGCGCTTTCCTCTCTTCCATCATCACACTCATCTCCGGTGCGAGTGTCGGACCTGAGGGGACCCTCAACATACTGGTCCCCCAGATCTCTTCATGGATCCGGAACAAATTCCGGATCGCCCGTGGATCAGCTGCAAAACAGCTGGGATTTGACATGGCCGCCCTGTCATCGGCATACAATGGCATTGTCGGAAATCCTTTCTTCACCGGGGTCCTGGCGACCGAGTACCGGATAGGAAAGAAGGGCGCCGCCACGTTTCTCGTCTGGAACCTGTTGGCAGGCATTGTGGGGTACCTCTTCTACCTTGCCCTTGGATTCCCTTCCTTTGCATCCCTGATCATCTTCCCACCGGTCACTGAACTGTCCACGGTGACGGTACTCATCGCGATTATCCTTGGAGGGGTTGGGACAATCATCGCGCTGTTCTCAGGTTTTTCCATGAGAGCAATCGGCCGGGTCATGGAGACGACGTTCGGGGACCGGGTTGTCCTCCGGACTGTGGCCGCCGGTGCGGTCTTCGCGGTTGTCGGGTATTTCCTCCCAGCGCTGTTATTTTCAGGCGAGGTCCAAATCCACACGGTCCTCGCGAACCCGGCCGGTGTCGGGGTCGTTATGCTCCTCGTGTATGCCATCCTGAAGATCCCCCTCCTGGCACTTTCCTACAAGAGTGGGTTTATCGGCGGCCCGATTTTTCCCGTGCTCTTCTCCTGCACGATGCTCGGTCTCGCCCTCTCCCTGATCTTCCCATCGGTACCGGTTGGTATCTTCGTACTGTGTATAGAGGCCGCGGCCTTCACCCTCGCTCTCGGGGTCCCTATCTCGGCGATCCTCCTCCTCTTTGTGATGAGTGAACCCAGCCCCGAGTTAACGGTGCTCGTCGTGATCTCTGCAACAACCAGCCTTGTTCTCGGTGCCCTCCTGAAGCAGATGAAGGAACGTGGTTCCCCTGAACAGGTCGAACAGGTTGCCGGTCCGGCCTGACCTGGTACCTGTTTTGTTTTATACAATTCTCAAAAAAACTGCCCCTTTCCTGTCCCTCCATCGAGCTCCGTCACCACAGATCATAAAGGAACGGTGAAATGAAATGGCAAATCGTGATTGTTTAACGTCCAGCCTGAGGCAGATAAACCGGCGGACCCGGCCAGGTACGGCGGACACCTGACGAACCCAAATGATTGCCTCACTTTTTAACGATGGGTAACCTTGCCAGATCCGGGTTGATATCATACGTCCAGGGCAACCCGGAATTTTTCCATCCATTCCGCATCCGCTTCCCATAAAATACGCTACCCGGATCGTCCACCTTGTCCCCTTCCATACCATCCGTGATGTTGTAAACGTTCACAAACCCGGCTTTTGCCATATGGTTGACCGCAATGGCACTACGGCCCCCTGACCGGCACAGGACAAGAAGCGTATCGGTGGGAGCATACAGGCCCTTCACCTGGCGAATGAAATCGGGATTGGGTTCCACTACCGGTTCTTTCCTGTCTGCGTCCCACTGGTGTTTTACAAAGAGGAGGGGAATGTTCCTTGCCATCTCCGCATGACCGACAAATATGTATTCTTCCGGGGTACGGACGTCGAGTATAGTGATCGCTCCGGCCCCGGATTTCCACATCTCGTATGCCTCTTTTGATGTAACATAGAGCCCCAGGCTTGTCTCCTTTTTTTTAGGTATCTGCAGGCCCGGTTGGGAGCTTATTTCTTCAGTTGTCATGATATAGTCTCTTTTAATCTTATTCGGCTTATGACCAGGAGGTTTTTCCGAAGCCCAACGTCGTAGGTGCTACGTTGAACTTCATCCCGGCTACCCGAGCCGTGTGCCTTCCACATTAAGCCCGCCTCCCTGGGGAAGCTTGCTCCAGCTATTTCTCTGCCATTCTTCCTTGAGCACTTCGTTAGCCGCCTTTTCCAGGAATTCCGGTGCTGCCCACTTGTCCACATCGAAGTCGTTCTTAATGTAGCCGTGGCTCAACATGAAGTCCTTGCCGATCTTGATGCATTGCAGGTTCTGTGCACTCAGGCTCGGCACCATGTCGACGTCCCTGATGCCCTTGCAGGTGTCCTCGGCATCGAGGTAGAACGTCTGCCGGTTGAGGATCGCCCCTGCAGCGTGCTTGTTCTCGTTCGCCCAGCGCCCGACCCTGATCATGGCCTTCATGTAGGCAATGACCAGCTCAGGGTGCTCCCTGGCCATCACATCGGTACAGGTAATCACCGCGGGGGTGTTGGCCACCTGCACGGTGTAGTCCGGGTACCTGGACAGGTCCTCGATCATCTTGATCCTGCCTGTCGCCTCCTGCAGGTGCTGGAAGACCTTACTCTGGGTGTAGATGGCATCGACGGCACCCTTCAACAGTGCCGTCTCCAGCGGGCGGAAGGCAAGGTCGTGCTTGTGGTCACGGCGCATCCACAGCTCAGACGGGTTGTTCATCGGCGGGACCAGCATCTCGGGTTTGTCATACCAGTCGTCAGGGTAGGGGAATTCAACGAGCTCAACATCGTCCATGGTCATGTCGTTCAGCTTCAGCATGTTCTCGATGCCCATATGTTCCTGTATGCGCCACCAGTCGTTCTTGATGGTGTTCAGACTCTTCGAGATGCCGATCTTCCTGCCCTTCAGGTCCTTCATCCGATAGATCGGATCCCCGGCACGCACCGCCATACAACCGCCCTCGTAGACCCACGTCGCCCCAAGCAGCACGGTCCGGCGGATGTCGGCATGAACATGGATGGGGGGATACAGGCCGCCGAAGCGGATGAGGTTGTCGAGGTTATGGATGTAGTGCGGGTACCAGTTGTTCTCGGGTGCGTGACGGAAATAAGCGTACTCGACACCGATCTTCTTGAACTCCTCACGGCACCACCCCAGTTCCTGGTCGACGTTGTTGGCGGATACCATCGGGCAGTTGGTGAACCACACCTCTTTCCAGTTCAGCGGTACCGTGGTGGACTTCTTTATTTGATTCGTCATGGTGAATTTCCTTTCTTTATCGTAGATGGCAATACAGTCGTTGAGGCATTAATAAATTTGCTTAGGTGAGAGTCATTTCGTGGGAACTTATGTTCACCCTGAAGATCAGAAACAGGAGTAATTTTGGGGATTTTTCCCGTATTACCTATTGAAAAGGGAAAATTTCGTACAAGCCGGGCAAAAAGAGGGATCCACTCCCAACCTTACCTGCCATTATTGTTTTATATAGTATAAGGAGAACTCTTTCCAAGAAACAAATTCTTCAGGTCAGGGGAGTCATTCATCGCCCCATGTAGCTACATTGAGAGAGTAACAGTATGACAGAGACAAAAATTTCCTTCAACCGGGAGTC
>CAIKOD010000115.1 GCA_903828975.1 uncultured Methanomicrobiales archaeon
AGTGAAAACTGGGTGGGTAAATGCCACAAATGAAGCATTGTAGTCCATAAGACCAAAATTTATTCATGTTGCCCCACAATGTAGGTATGATATGACCACAGCATGCGTCGATCTCTATACACTCGTTATGCATAAACGGGAAGAGATTCTTGCAATAGCACGACGCAGGGGTGTGAAAAATATCCGTCTTTTTGGTTCAGTCCGCCGGAGAGATTTTCGCCCTGAAAGTGATATTGACCTCCTTGTTGATCTTGAGCCGGGACGGAGCCTGCTCGATGCAGGGGGCCTTGCTATGGACCTGCAGCAGTTACTTGGCTGTCCTGTAGATATCATGACTGAAGCAGGGCTTCGGGAGCGGATACGTAGCAGAGTCATCGAGGAAGCACAACCACTATGAGAGACGACTCTGGACGAATTGAGGATATTATTGAAGCAATCACCCGGATCGAACGTGTTGCAGTAAGAGGAAAAGATACATTTTTTGAGGATGAGATGGTTCAGGTATGGGTGATCCATCACCTGGAAATTATTGGGGAGGCATCACGTGGGATTTCCCCTGACTTCAGAAAACGTTATGATAATATCCCATGGTCAGAGATTATTGGAATGAGAAATATCCTTATCCATCATTATTTCGGGATCGACAGGGAAGCCGTATGGAGGGTCGTTGAACACGACCTCCCCTTGTTAAAAGAACAGTTTATACAGGCACTTGATTAATAGCTGAATCATGAGTGACTATCCTGGATATTCCACTCCGGATCAAGACTTTTCCTTGTTTGTCTCCTCGATCTCAATGTAGGGAGGCAAAATTTTTTCACTCCCTTGACCCCCCTCAAAACCCCCGCCCCATTCCAGCCCCTTTATAGCAAAAATCAGCAGGTATACCCCCACTAACCACCCTTTGCCAACCCCAAATCGAACAACAACCTGGTTTTTGGGCAGTAACGTTAGGATTCCCGCCCGTTAATGCAAATGCGCCTTAATTTGCCTTACTCTAGAACGACGGCCATACTTCCTTGTTTCGCCCGGTTTGGGGGGTGGAATGGCGTTGGTTTGGCCTTAGCCGGGCATAATCGACCCGCTGGCATAAATGGAAACGGGGACTTTGGGTTACAGGAATGCGTATTCAAGGGGTAGAATGCGGGGACCTTATGCAAATGTTAACTGGCCAGGGGAAGATCGCAATGGATCTCAAGGGGCTGGGATTACCCGGGGATCTTGTTGCCTGCAGTAAAGATGAACAACTGTGGATAAAACACACTTCAACAAGGCCCGGGACACCATTAATTTCGGAGAATGTTTCTTTTCCGTGTTCTGACCGATCAACTAAAATATTTCATTGGATAATACTAATATGAGAAATACACGGAAGAATGAGTTACATGGAAGCATACGATCCGATAGCCATTATTGGTAAACCATATAAAAGGGGAATGTTACCTTACGGGGGTGCGGTAGACAGCAGGGGTCGGATAGCTATAGCTATCACTGAGGAGCAGAACCGCGAAGATGTGGAGAGATTGAAATCTCTCTTATGAATTCCTCTCTTTTCCTTGATACAACCATTTTTTTTCAATGCATTAAGAGAGATCAGAATAAGACTATTCTAGACCATGCAGTTCATCTGGGATTCGAAATTCATACTTCAATAACCGTCCTTGGAGAGGCACTTGCCCAAATGCGGGAGAGTGATGATAGAGACATATATATCGCAAGATTCAATGAATTACTTGATTCATGGAATGTTTACACACATTATCCTAATGATCCGGTACGAATTCTTTGCTATGTCCTTGGGGATGATGAGACCGACACCAGGATGGTGCGGGAGCCAACAGACAGAACCCACATGGCATATGCAATGGCGTATAAAATGAATTATTTTCTCACAACTGACAGAAATTTAATACGATACCGTATACCGAAAAAGATAGAGGATATCGGATTCGTCAAACCATTTACTGTCACTCTTGACGAATTTAAAGACAGGGAGTTGAGTAAATAATTATTCCATTCAAAAATTCCATATCCCCTCGCTTTATCCCGATCCAGGCCCGTAGGATCGGTGGTTTATTCCCACCCCCCTCCAAATCCCCCCCATTCCAGCCCCTTTATCGCAAAAATAAGCAGGTATCCCCCATCTCATCGCCCTTTGCCAACCCCATTTTGGACATCAACCTGGTTTTTGGGCAGTAACGTCTGCATTGCAGCCCGTTAATGCAAATGTGCCTTAATTTGCCGTATTCTAAAGCAACGGCTATATTGCCTTGATTTGACTGGTTTGGGGGGTGTAATGGCCGGGGTTTGCCTTGGCCTGAAACAGAGGCGCAATAGGGTCATATATGCGATTTGCGGTGTTAAATGGAGGTGCAAGCTGCCGGAAGAGAAATATTACAGGGGTAGTGATTATCGTATGATCTTCTAGCCTGCATTTACAGCCAGAATCATGCAATGCCAGAACAATAGTTCCATTAGACGCCCGGCAATACATCGCCCTTTATTCACCTGATACATATCGGGATAAAGGTGATTGTTGGAGTGGATTAATTTAATTATTACCAATCTATAGTATTATTGCATCAATCACTCACGAGGTAAGAAGAGATCACCATGACTGAGGTTATACTCAAAGTCTCAAATGATATTGTAGATG
>CAIKOD010000116.1 GCA_903828975.1 uncultured Methanomicrobiales archaeon
CAAAAAGATCTCGGTCACGATGGTTATACCGGTACTCTAATTCTTTGAGATAGAGAGGGAATTTATCAGCATCAACACCGTGATATTTTAATAAACGCTCCTTTGCAAAGGACCAGAATCCCTCAATGCCATTAATGTACACTTTCCCATTCGCGAATTTCTTTCCATGGTCGATTCTTCGATGTTTAAATCCGTAGGAAACAAGGCCGTTATAACTACGGAATTTGTCCGTGTAAATAAGGCTTCCGCGCTTCACTTTTTTAATGGCCAGTACCAGGAGTGTCTCACTCTGGACATCCGAAACGACCTCAACCATAACCTTCCCACCCCGTTCGAGAATACCGAATACGGGAACCTCACCTGCCGCCCCTCGCCCGCGTTTTCCCTTTCTTCTCCCACCAAGATAGCCAGATATCGCAACAATACCGGACTTTATTTGATGGGGTCATCCCTTGCAGAATTGCAAAAAAGGAAATTATGAGTTATTTTAAATTCCAGTTCTATTTCCGGGTGAGATAGAAAATCATGGTTTTTGAATCGGCCCCGTCTTCAAGATAAACAAACTCCAAGGTATTCGGGTCCTTTATTTTTCCAATCTGGATGCCCGCTATGGCGTCGGCCAAGTAGATATCCCCGCTAAAGGTGAGGACCCCTGTAAAATTTTCTGAAAGGGCCGGCCCGTCCGGTCGTTCATACTCCTTTATACCTGCGAAAGCCTGCCCTTTCTGCACAGTGATGTTATACCTCATTGGAAAATTTTCGGCGTAACCTCTGACCGTGGAAAGCCCTGTTGCATTCCCTGACCATATACCGATCATGTTAGGAGTAATCGTCTTCGCTGCGACATTCGGTGAGGTGGTCGGGGGTGTTGCCGCGGGTGTCGACGATACTGGTCCCGATGGGCTGGTCGAGGTACATCCTGCACACAGTATGATACCTACGAGAAGAATAGCAATAGCAATCCATTTCATGGTAAAGGATTCTTTGGTCAATCATATTAGTAAAGTATATCGATATGTCCTGAAACAAGAAAATTAGCATTAAAAGCCAGATTACACCGCCACAGCAGGCCATATGCAGGCGATTGGGAATGTTCCCATAATTCTTATCCTGCAATACGGTATCCTTTATGCACACCAATTCACAATTAATGGTACGATTTTGATCCTCCCACAATGTAATGTGGTATTCGAATAGGAATGATAATCACACTGATAACAGTGGTTTATTAAGTGATAATTCTATCATCTAAAAAGAACGGTGAGTGATAGTTGTGGCAGAATCAGAAAAACAGAAAGCAAGCTTCGGTCTTGATGAAAATATATTTTCGGTATTCTGTTACCTTTTAACCTGGATAATAGGACTGATCTTTTATCAGGTGCAAAAAGGATAACAAGATGGTAAAATTCTATGCTTTACAGTCAATTATCACGTTTCTTCCCTTGCAGATAATTTACTGGCTCCTATGGTATGTATTATAGTGGACAGGCATCACCTATTTCCTGACCATGTTGTTGGTTTGATTATGTTTATATTATGGATTGTTCTTATGATCAAGGTCTACCAGGGAGAGAGTTATAAACTGCCCATTGTTGGAGATATTGCGGATAATGCAACGAAATAAATATCCCATTCTCTTTTTCAGCATTGCAATCCAGATCGCACCGTCACATCGTAACAATACCGGAATTTATGGGATAGGGTTGTATATTCGATCCTTGTAAAATGGTCCACTTTAATAAAATATTTAGGATCAGGTGCGGATAGTAATAGACATCTCATTCAACAACATCTAGTGTATTGGTTAATGAATTTGTCACCCCTGTAGTGTAGTGGTCAATCATGCAGGACTTTGGATCCGGCGACGGCAGTTCGAATCTGCCCAGGGGTATTGCGGAAATTGGAGTTATTTTTTAATTTTGCGACTTCTTCTTCGAGATTTGATAACCCGGTTTCAAGTGCAGGTTGATCTTTTCGTTTAAACTTCTGTCCTCAACATCGACCGTGACGGCAGTTATCACTGGTGTTTTTAATATCCTGATTCAAGAAACTATTAGATGATTGAGGAATAACCATGCTTATCGGACCATCTCCCACACTGGAAATGGAAATATACATTGATAAATTATTCTGCAATGGGTGTGCGAATTGCATCCATCAGTGTACAATGGGTGTTTTTAAAATGGATGGCAATCAGGCACTTGTTGATAATGAATATATCTGTGTTGGCTGCTTTAAATGCCAGAGTTTCTGTCCAACGAATGCGATTCAACCACGTATAGTCATGAGGGTTTCATAATTCATTCCATCCATGATTGCCTGCCTGTGGCCTGATAAGGTTGTGTAATCTGCCTTGCCTACTGGTAATGGAGAACAGGACATTTTCCAGGCGTATTCTCTAAGATACCGGGAACGAAATTGCCCCGTTATTTTGCATCATGGTCGTAGGTTTTAATACAAGAGGGTGAAAAAAATACGGCCCTGCATGGCTCATACCACGGGTTGTGACCCTGTCCAAGAGAAGGGTAAGACCCAGGGCATCGACGAATTTTATAATACCTCTAAAACACAATCGGCTATGAAAATAACTTGGTGGGCATTTGGTATTTGAACATGATCCGGACAAATTTTTAAAATTATCAGGCTTTGTTGAAACACGCATGAACAGGAAGTTCACACCCAAACCATGAAAATGCCCTTTCAAAAATATCTTCATATTGGGGTTTGTTCAGGTATTTACATGGGAAACCCCTGCGTGTAATAAAAATAATTAACAGAGTTGCTCAGACAGGAGGGGTTTTCACCCCCTCCCTGTCCCACCCCCAATAAGATATTCATTGGCAGGGTTTAATTTGGGCATTGGGAGAAAATTTCAGAGATTTGAAGATTATTACCTATCCCAACCGGGGTCGCCACAGCGGCGGGGCGGAGCCCCAGGAGCGTGGGTAATCTGGGAATAGCCTAATCCATAAGATGGATTTGAGAGCATGTCAACAGAGCCAATTATTATACAATCCGGACTTTTTCAGGACAGAACTTGAGCATTAACTGCCTGACAGGTTCGTACACGTTCTTATGATCAATATAGATCTTCAATACCTCTCCGTCATTTGTAACAAATGAGATATATCCTGAAAGGAGGACCGGTCTCTTCATGCAAATTTGTTGCAGGGCTGTTTTTTCTATCTCGATCTCCTTGTAGACCTCCAGGTCCCCGATAGTCCTTTTCAGACTGTCCATGGTCCTTCCAAATAGTTCTGCATAGACGAAACCACCAATTGCGGGACCCTTCGGGTGACCAAAAACGTGTTTCTGGCTTTTTAGGATAAATACCCGTCTGTCCGTAACATAGATACCGTAACCGCCGACATTTGTGCCCATTGCACCTGCCAGGTCCTTGCTCTTCCCGTCAGTTAGTGAAAGTTTTATCGAAGGGCTGGACAGTCCACCTATATAGGTCTCTTGTGGCGAGCTCTTTTCAGGAAGGGATGTTGATCGTTTGGGTAAGGAAGTTGTGCCGGACGTCGGCTTCAGGTTGATAATGTTTTCATTGCATATCCGGGCTTCCATTGTGCGTCCCATCCGCACAAGCAGCTCGGCTTTCCTGTTCCATGCGTCATAGCTGGATGGATCAAGACCTATAGCGGCAGTATAGCACCTGAGTGCATCTTCATCCCCACCAGATGAAACGTAAACGTCTCCCTTTGCAACCCATGCAGCCGCCTGGGCCTTTGTTGCATCGCTCATCTCCCCCATGATATGGGGGTTGCCCTTTTCCCTGGTTATCTGGGTCTCTTCAAGGAATCGCCTGACCCGATCGAGACTGGAACCGCAGAAAAGACAAAAATTGCTGCCTGCAGGTATCTCTTTTCCACATTCCGGGCAGAACACCACAAAGACCCCCTCTACCTTTTTCTTGGGCATAAAAGGTAATAAACTATTACAAATTGTTTTTTTTAATCGTGGGATTAAAAAATTCCGGGGTTGCGGGTGGTGGGAACATATAACTATTTACGAAAATGGTAGGAAAGATCCAGGCCCAGGCAAAGTTAGAAATCTATTCGGGTATTTCTTCAGCCTCGGCAATCGCCAGCTGGTACATCCAGTCCATCAACCTGCTACAATCTATCACATTACATTCTTCTTCACAACCAATGCAGGGGATCAGATCTTCACCGGCAAGGATCTGGTTGGGGTCCAGGGGACGCTTGGTTGCCTTCAGGACGAAGGTCTTAATACCATCTTTTTTGAATTCTGTCCGTTCGATCAGCCCGGTGTCGACCAGTTTCTTCACAATTCTTGAGCATTTGCGGCTGTCGACATCAAGGATCTTCCAGAGCTCGCTCTGGAGAACGCCTTCAGGCTTGGACTGGATTACCTTCAGTGCCTCTTCGATCGGATTGTTCATAAGTTCACTCATCAGAGGACCGGTGAGATCGAAAGGATATTGTTGCCCCGAATCACGACGGTTCCGAGGTTTCTTCCCCGCTGGTTGTTGTCATTCAGTTCGGTTGTCTCTTCCATGTGGATATTGAGGTACTCATCCACTGCAACAAGACGACCCTGTAATTTTCTCCCATCATCTTTAATTTCTACGGTAATTTTCGAATCAACAAGAGAAAATACCTTTTTTATGGGAAGTACGATTCCGTTAACCATCTGCCTTAATTTAGGGTGACAGGTAATTAAAGTTTCTCATATTGCAGAAAAATGAGCTTCCCATATGAAGCAACCCGTGGCCCGGCTAATCATGATACAGTGAATTTTCCGGGAAACAATCCAATTTTGGGACGGAAAACGCCATAAAAGATAATTTATCTGGGGATCGGCTCCCACCGAGACGTTAATTCTTTCTCTACCGCGGGAAGGGTCGTGTATTCCATCTCATCAAGAGAGAGCCGGTGGGGTTCGAAGGGGCCATGCGCACGGATCAAATCGGCCAGGTCATTGCACCGGCCCCGGACCCGGTCAAAGGCCGGGTCATCAAACATGTCAGCCGGGCCTGTCAGCGCGCCATTGCAGAGCTGGAAGCCGAGGCAGACAACTCTTGGCGGGCCATCGAACCTGGTACAGTTTGCATCGCACAGGCCGACCGGCATGAAGGGCCCGTGGTGTGAACCCCGCATCCATCCTGCCACCAGTACCGGCGTACAGAACGGTTCAATTACTTCCCCGACAGCGGGAAAACCGCTCTGGGAACGGACGATCATGACCGGGTCATCCTTCCCGATGTACCTCCCTGCCATCATGTTCAGGCGCTGGGTGCTGGTCGATGCCGCGATCACCCCCTCTTTCCTGAACACATGCTTAATCACATACCGCGATGGTGCGCCGATGTATACCAGGAGACTGTAGATCTCTTCAGGGCACGAAAACATGATCATACGTTTTTCGATGAGATCGTGGACCTCAAAGACAAATCCCTTGTGCATTGAGGGATCAATGACGAGCCCGGGCGTGTTGAACGGATCGGCAAAGATCTTATAGAGGAAGAAGTTCCATGCACCGGGTTCTGTTTTATCTGCCATAAAGACCAGCACGGGATCACTGCCCCGCTCCTCGAACTCCATCTCGGCAACACCGGGCCCCATCCCCTTAACATTACCTGAAAAGGCATCTGCGAGCATATCCTGTCCCGCACCATAGAGTTTCATGCTTTTTGCAATCGCTGTGCACTCCATGAATACCTCCCATGCGAGCTTGTGGACCTTTTCATTGTCCACGCCATGGGTGTGCGTCATGATCAGTTCGAGGTCATCGCCGCAGTGGGTGACAAACGAGTCGATCAGCAGTTTGCCTTCCTGCTCTTTGAGCAACCTGGCTGCCTTCTCCAGGAGCTTCGGGTGGGTGCGGGAGTGCCCGGGAAAACTTCCCACATCTGCTTTTATAACGGAAATCGTGGTTTTAGGCATAAAGGATTCACACTATAGAATCTCTTTACAGGAGAAAAAAATTGTGGTGAATAGTTAAGACATATTTTTTCGCACAAGTGAAGCTGACCCGTACGAGCTGAATGCTTTGAAAAATATAAGGCTTTCAGCATATGCCATCGCCTGGATCGCCTTTTCTGTATCTTTGTTAACGGTATAAATTTCGCTGAAAAACTCCTTAATTGCAAATTTGCAGTTGCCATCAACGATCTGCCTGTCCGATTTACCAGGGTTTGCAGCCCGGTATTTCTCAAGTGTCCATTCCTGGATGTCCTTGTAGAGTCCGGGTTCGTATACCTTGAAGGTGTCCAAAACAACGTCCTGCCAGAAGGTCCCGACATTTCCCTTAATAATATCCCCTTTCGGGAAATGCTGGTTAATGAGGTCACGGGGTGTGCCGGTAATACCATGCTGGGCGATACCAACATTCAGCTTATTGTCCCGGAGTGCTTTTGCGACCGCCTTTGTCTGTGGGATATCGATCGAAAGCTGCTCGACCACGTTCCCTTTATCATCATATACGTGACCATGCGTGCTCCCATTGGCAATCGCAAGAACGTGGGGGTATACTTCATTCGTGTGTAAGGATTTGATGAACTCAACAGCTTCCTCGGGCGTGGTCAGGACCAGGCCATGCCCGTCTTTTCTCCCGATCTCCCCCACTTCCACTTCAAGGCCGAAGTCCTCCCCTTTCATTCTCTTCTTAATGTAGTGCGCCAGCTCTGTTGTGACCTGGATATTCTTTTCCAGCTCTTCCCTGACATTTTTTCCTTCAAAATTAAACAGGTGCGAGGCATCGATGGCAAAAGAAGTATACCCGGCGGTGACCTGGGCATCGATCAACAGCCTTGTCTGCTCGATCTCCGTTGCATCACCGTTCTTAATCGTGATATGATCTGCATGAAGGGCCCAGATATCAAACTTCACCTCCTCCGCTGCTTCGCGGATTCTCTTCCCGAAATCCTTCGGTGTTAATCCTGTATACCCACCTTTCAGGTCACATTCAGAACGTGCGAGTTCCATAAATACGGCAGAATCTGTATCTTTTGCGGCCTGGAAAATTCCCTTTGCAACAGTAGTAATCCGCGTGTTCGCTGCCATTATTATTGCTTTCCGGCCTGAAATACCTTTAAAAATTGTTGAACCAGAGATTGGACCATAATCTTCCTGTTTCATAAGACTTCCCACTCCTGTTTACTTACCCGTGTGTCATAAACTTTTCAATCATCGCGATCTCTTTCAATCCACCAATGTAGATGGGTGTAATCTCACCGATTGATTTCGGTGTAATATCCAGAATATCTGTGTACCCGTTACTGATTGCCCCTCCTGCTTCCCGGATAATCTTCCCCATCGGGTTTGCCTCGTATAACAGCCTCAACTTTCCGTTTTCCTTATTTTTGAAACCCGGGTACGTGAATACCCCTCCCTTGTGAAGGATCTGGTGTACATCTGCAACAAAACATCCGCTAAACCGGAGTTTATACCCTGCAGCTTCAAGTCCCTCAATAAACCGTGCGTGAGCTGGCAGGTAATCCCTTCTCAGGGCACCGGGTGCGTAAATTTTCCCATCAGGGATTTTAATATCCTGTTGTTTAAGAAAAAATTCATCGGTTTCATCCAGGACAAATTCGTGGACTCCCTTTCCTGCTGTATACGTCAGTGTGGTAAGGGGGCCATACAGGATATACATTGCAGCGACCATTTTTGCTCCCATCTCGAGAACATGCCCGGGATAGATACCAATGATTGACCCTACACAAAGGTTCACATCAATAAGGGATGATCCATCCAGCGGATCGATGACAACCCCGAATTCGCTTTTCGGGTTCCCGACTTCAATGATCGTCTCTTGTTCTTCCGTGGCGATATACCGGGCAAGCCGCGTCTTCCTCAACCCTGAAATGAATATCTCGTCGGCATATTTATCCAGGGGCATCTGCTCTTCGCCGTACATATTCTGTGTCTTTTCATCTGCAGGTGATTTCCTGGCCGTGGAGAGAAATCCTTTCTTCACCGACCGGGCTTCCCTGCTGAAAAAGAGAATTAATTCCGCCAGGTTTTTTTCTGTCCCTGCACCGTCAAGGAATTCTTTGAGTATCATTTTTTACTGCCTTCCTCTGCCATACAACTCGTTAAACCACGGGCTATCCAACCGGACTCCCTGATCACGTGTAGTCTTTTGATTCCGGGGTTTATCAGGATTATTATCCTGTCTGGATGGGCTGTCCACAACCTGATATGGACCTCCTTTTTCCCTTACCTTGGATGCCCGGGGATCATGGTAATGGTGCCGGATGTGGAACCAGGAAGATAAAAAATAACCTCGCTTTTTTTACAACTTTTAGCCGGGTAATAACTACAGGTATAACCTGTCCTGAACCCGGGATACATCAACTGTAACCACCTGCGAATCCATCAGGAATTAACAACTATTTCGGCTTTGTTGAAACACACATGAACGGGAAGTTCACACCCGAACGATTGAAAATGCCACGTTTAAAGTCTCTTCATATTGGGGTCCGTTCAGGCATTTATATGGGGAACCCTGCATATTTTAACAAAGAGAATATACATTGACAGGAGGGGGGATCACCCCCTCCCTGCCCCACCTCACGCTATCAGGTAAGGATAGCATAACAATTACACATTGAAGAACTACGACCACAGGTATCATTACATGAATGCGGGGTAGTTCAGCCAACGATGCTATTTTAAACTCCAAAAAAGGTTCTGTGGGAAAAACCGGTCAAAAAATATGGTTTATTCTTCCTCGACAGAAGGACCGGGCTCCCTGAACTGCTCCCGGTAGGTGACCTCGAGGACACCATGCCGGAATGATACAGAAACCGAGCCCTTTTCTGCCGGGGGTACATCTGCGGTTGTATGGTATTTCAAGTCCCCGTCCCCGGCCTTGATATGGACTGTCGAACCGGAAAACATCACTTTGACATCCTCGGGTGAGACTCCCGGCAGTTCTGTTGCCAGTATCACCTCGTTTCCAACCCGCTGGATCTCTACTTCAGGTTCTATCGTGCTATTCCTGGTGTGGTCCTGGTTCTGTTGTGTAGCTGGATATACCGGCATGTTGGCGTAGATCCGGAAGTTAAAAATGACAGGTGCCGGGTGATCGCTCATCCCAGCCTGTTCAAGCATTTTCCGGATGATCTCCCCGATGCTCCTGAAATTATCATCTGGTGCGCTGGTCATAATGGTATTCCCGATCTTATATCGTCTGTTTTAGTTGCTCATCCAGGTGGCTGGTGAGCTTTTTAATCTCGGTGAAGTCCTTTTTTGTTTTAAATGTCTCTTTCCGGAGGGTATCCGTACTGCTGTCCGTTACCTTCCTGAGTTCTGCCCGGGTCAGGGTGGCAAGGGCATTTTCAAGGATTACCCGTTGATCATGGTTGTACAGCATATCCCACGCCTGCCGTTCAGCCGTCTCGAGGGCGTCGCGGTCGAGAGAGCCCTTCACTCTTTTCGCTGCATCTTCAAAGTGCATCCTCGTGATTCGGATGTTCACCACGGCATCCTGCCGATCCTTCTCACTCGTATCTGCCATTACCGTGATAAAGTCACGCATTGCACCAAGTTTTGCCTGGCGGATCAGTGCCTCGATATCAGCGCCAACATATCCATCGGTCTGCCGGACAAGGTCATCGATGCTGATGTCACTGGTAAGGAGCGCACCCGCATCGCGCAGGTACACTCCGAAGATCTTCTTTCTTCCCTCTTCATCTGGTGGTGGCACGTAAATATGACGCTCCAGCCTTCCCGGGCGCAGGAGTGCCGGGTCGATCATATCGGGCCTGTTTGTCGCCGCAATAACGGTGACGTTTTTCAGTTCCTCGAGACCGTCGAGCTCGGTGAGGATCTGGGAGACCACGCTCTCGGTCACGTGGGATGAACCCGCGTAGGAACCCCGCCTGGGCACCAGTGCATCAACTTCATCGAAGAAGATGATCGAGGGAGATGCCTGCCTGGCCTTCCGGAATATCTCCCTGACCCCCTTTTCAGACTCCCCTACCCATTTGGAGAGGAGTTCAGGACCCTTTACGGAGATGAAATTGCATTCTGACTCGTTTGCCACAGCCTTTGCCAGCAGGGTCTTGCCAGTCCCCGGTGGTCCGAAGAGGAGGATCCCTTTCGGTGGCTTGGTCTTGAGCTGTTCGAATACGAATGGATACTTTAATGGCCATTCAACCGCCTCCTGCAGGTCTTTTTTCACATCGTCAAGCCCCCCGACCTCATCCCAGGTAACGTCCGGGATCTCTACCAGCACCTCGCGCATTGCGCTTGGTTCGACCTGTTTCCGTGCCTCGTCAAAGTCAGCCCCGGTGACGTTGAGGTCATCGAGGATCTCTGCCGGGATCTCCTCATCCGGTTTAATCAGGGGGATTATCCTGCGGAGCGCCCTCATTGCAGCCTCCTTAACAAGGAGTGCGATGTCTGCCCCGACAAACCCGTGGGTGGTATCCGCGTATGCCTGCAGGTCCACATCATCTGCAAGGGGGACTCCCCTGCTGTGGACCTGGAAGATCTCAAACCGCCCTTTCTTGTCGGGAATGCCGATCTCAATCTCCCGGTCAAACCGGCCACCCCGGCGGAGCGCCGGGTCGATCGAGTCGGGAAGGTTGGTTGCCGCTATGACAATAACCTGCCCGCGTCCTTTCAGGCCGTCCATCAGGGAAAGGAGCTGGGCGACGACGCGACGTTCAACCTCTCCTTTTGTCTCTTCACGCTTTGGTGCGATCGAGTCGATCTCATCGATGAATATGATCGTCGGGGCATTCTCCTGTGCCTCTTCAAAGACCTCCCTGAGCTTTCCCTCGCTCTCACCGTAATACTTGCTCATGATCTCCGGGCCTGAAAGGGTAATAAAATGGGCCTCTACTTCATTTGCCACCGCTTTTGCTATCAGCGTCTTTCCTGTGCCAGGCGGCCCGTAGAGGAGGACTCCTTTTGGGGGCTCTATCCCAAGCCGTTCGAAGATCTCCGGGTGCCGGAGCGGCAGTTCGATCATTTCGCGCACGAGCTGGAGCTCGCGCCCGAGTCCGCCGATGTCCTCGTAGTGGACGTCAGAGACTTCCTGCTTTCCTTCTTCAGGCTTGTAGGCAGTCTCTTTAAGTTCTATCTCTGTGTCATCGGTCACAATACCGATCCCTTTCGGGATGACTTTTGAGATGACAAAGGTGATGGGGTTCCCGATTACATCGACCCGCACATTCTGTCCCTCCATCACCGATCTTCCGGAGAGGACCCGGTGGAGATATTGTTCCCCTCCTATCAGGCGGATCGGCTGGGTAGGTGCAATAATTATCTTTTTTGCATACCCGAGTTCGATCTTCCTGATCGTAACCGTGTCATCGACACCTGCCCCGGCATTGCTCCTCACAGTACCGTCAATGCGGATGACCCTGTTACCGGTATCCTGCTGGAAACCCGGCCAGACGATAGCAGTGGCTTTTTTCTTACCCTGTATCTCTATTACATCACCACTGACCAGCCCGAGTGCCCTCATTATATCGATACTTACCCGTGCTATTCCACGTCCAGCGTCATCACGGGCGGCTTCCCTTACCCCGACTTCTGCGTAATCTTTATTCGGCATCAGAACTAACTCCTGGTAAATGCTAACTTAAAGTAAGTCTCATTTTATTATAAATATAGTGGTAGTACCACACCTGTCAGAGTCGTCCATAACGGTGAGGACCAGCAGTTTTACGCGCTTTTAATGGATTTACATTGAGGATAAAAAAAGTAATTCAATGGCAGGCGATATTTTCCCGTTCTGTAACGATCATGTCCATGGCCACATCGTTATCGTCATTGGGGACGGATCCGATCTCTTGGCAGGAAAATGCAACACCGATCTTTTTTGCCTGTGGATAGGACGAAAGGAACCGGTCATAGTAACCTGCACCGTAACCAAGCCGGTGTCCGGCCCGGTCAAAGGCAAGCAGCGGGACAATAACTACCTCCAGGTCCTCACCCCACACCGGGATTTCGTTACCGATAGGTTCAGGGACCGAAAAAGTACTGATGACAAGTACTCCCGGGTCTTCCAGGCGGGAGAGACGGAGTGTCCGGGTCTCCCGCTCAATGATTGGCACGACCACTCGGATGCCCTGTTGTAACAGATACCGGATGAGTGGCATCGTGTCAACCTCCGGTGATTTTGGTACATAGACCATCACCGTCCTCTCCACGTTGAGTTCCTGGCGCAGGGCGTCACAGATCGACCCGCTGAATAACCTGCCCTCTTCAGGAGTAAGTCCTGACCGCACCTCCCGTGCCCTGTCCCGGAGTTCCTCCTTGGTTGATATCCCTTCGTGAGGCATACTTGGTATAAGAAATTGTTTGAGTCTGCTTAAAAGATGTCGCTGTGACAGGCTGGCAGGTACTTCAGTAAACCACTCGGTCAGCCAGCACAGGAACGCCGGAAATGGTTTTATACCTGGTCAGGGCGGTTCCTGATCACCACGTGCACATCCGGAAGAGGCAGGAAAGGGGACATTTCCGTTCGTTTAGTCCTCCGTTATCAGGCATAGGTACTTATGTAAACCCGCGGGGCAGGCCCGGAATATATTTCTACACTATTTGTCGTGGTTTTTGTCAGGACTCCCGGTGGTTATATTGTGCAGTTATGAACTTTTCAGTGGAAATCCGGTGAGTATGCAGGAATAGTTTTTTGGGTGAAAAACCAAAAGGAGTTACACTGCATATGCACACTCAGGGTTTAAAGGAAATAATTGCGGCGACCCCCTATATTTTTACCATTGGCGTTGCAGGAGACAGCGGTTCTGGCAAAACAACATTTACGCAAGGTATACGGAGTATTTTTGGCAGCGAGCTAGTCTCCACGATAACACTCGATGATTACCACCGGTACGACCGGGAAGAACGAAAGAAGCTGGGAATTACGGCCCTTAACCCTGCTGCAAACCGTATTGACCAGCTTGAATCGGACCTTGGCAGGCTGAAACAGGGAATGCCGGTTGATAAACCGGTATACAACCACGACACAGGAACATTTGATCAGCCGGTCACGTTCATACCCAAAAAAATCCTTCTCCTTGAAGGCCTGCATACGTTTTTTACCCCCGCAGTCCGTGAAAATCTCGACTTTTTGCTGTTTGTGGACCCCGCACCGGAGGTGAAGTATGACTGGAAGGTAAAGCGGGACATTAACAAACGCGGATATTCAGCAGCTGATGTGAAGAGGCATATTGAGGAGCGCAAACCTGATTATGAACGCTATATTGCTCCCCAGAAACAATATGCAGATGCAATAATCGGGATTGATTATTCAGAGTACGGCCGTGGCCTCGGTGAGGAGCGCAATGTTTACCGGGTAACCCTTTCCCAGAACCGGATGAAACACAGCATCAAGGACATTGATCTTTCGCTCGACCTGTATTCCATCCTGTCGCTGTCAGAACGGGACTTTTCGCTTAAATTTGCGACAGGGGTCCAATACGGGCAGCGGATGGGAGAACTTATTATTGATGGCGAACTGTCTGAACACGTCGTAAAAAAACTTGAACGCAGCATTGAACACCAGACTAAAGTGCGCCCGATCTCTATGTTTAAGGACCGTGAATATGTGACAGCGGTAGATTTGATCCAGCTGATAATCAGCTGGCGGATCATCCATCGCAGGATTTTCCTGGAGATCAGCAGGGAATGCCACCCGGCAGACACCGGGGCCGGGGAAAATGCCATGACCTGTGAGTGGAAAAGAACTGGTACCACCGGTGAAAAGTTCTGGAACAACCGCCATTCAACCTGAAATCGCGGGTCGGTGTTCCCCTTTTTTGGCTTTGCTGATATCCTCTCAAATCTATCTTGCGGATTAGGTCATTCCAATATTCGTCATGCTCCCGGGGACCTGCACCGCCGCTGTGGCGACCCCGGTTGGGATTAGGTTACTCTCCAAATCTCTGAAGTTTTCTTCCAATGCCCCAATTGAAACCTGCCAATGAATATCTTATTGGGGTTAGGGCAGGGAGGGGGTGAAATCCCATTCCGTCTATAGACTTCAACCTGTTTTTCCTTCGCCGCTTCCCAGGCTGGTATGAGCTAAATCGAAGTTTACAGGAAGGGTTATTGATAAACCTCATAACCCGGAGCCGAGTATACCTACCATGGAATTGTTGACATGACTCGCAGGTTACTATCAGAAGCGGAAGGATACGGGCTGCTGAAAAACCATGGGATACCTGTTCCCGGGTTTTCGGTTATCACCTCCCGCCAAGATGTGTGTACAGCCGCAGAACGAACCGGCTATCCGCTGGTCATGAAGGTCATCTCTTCTAAGGTGGTCCACAAGAGTGATGCGGGAGGTGTCATCACCGGTATCCGGTCGGTTTCCGAAGCTGAAACTGCTTTTGATACGATAGTCCGCAATGTGCAGGCATTCGATCCATCCGCGACCATTTCGGGTTTTATTATTGAGCAGCAGAAGGAAAAGGGACTTGAAATCCTTATCGGGGGCAGGATTGACCCGACATTTGGAAAAATAATAACGGTCGGTATGGGGGGGACCCTGGTCGAACTTATCAAAGATGTCTCGATCCGGGTGCTCCCGGTCAGTTCATCTGATATCACCGCGATGATACAGGAATTATCAGCATACCCCCTGATCAAGGGGTTCCGGAATGAACCTGCCCGTGATGTTGCGGCCCTTATTGCATTGATAGAGTCTGTTGCACGATTGTTCCTGGAAAGTCCTGAAATTGTCGAGTTTGATCTGAACCCTGTTTTGTTGCATGAAAAAGGGGCTTGTGTCGTGGATACCCGGTTTTATGTGACTGATGAGGTGACAATACCTGAGGGTAACCTGGAACCCGCTTTGCCGGCAGGGATCCTTAATGTGAAGTCAATTGCGGTTATTGGTGCCTCCCCGGACCCCAATAAGGTCGGGTATTCAGTCTTACGTAACCTCCTTTCATTTCCGGGCTCCCTGTATCCGGTGAATCCGAAACACCCGAAGATACTCGGGCGGGCCGTGTATCCCACCCTTTCGTCAATCCCGGGCCCCGTCGATATGGCTGTGGTCGTGGTCCCGTCACATTCTGTCTTGATGATTGTTGAAGAAGCCGGAAAGAAGGGTGTTCCCTTTGTTATCATTATCTCATCAGGCTTCCGGGAAACAGGGGAAGCGGGTTCGGTCCTTGAAGACCAGGTACTTGCAATTGCCAGGAATTATGGCATACGAATCCTGGGCCCGAACTGCCTCGGGATTATGCTCCCCCACCAGGGGATCAATATAACATTTGACCCGATATCACCAAAACCTGGTAACATTGCTTTTGTTTCGCAGAGCGGGGCCATTATCTCTACCATCGTGGACTGGAGCCTGCCTGAAGAGATCGGTTTTTCTGCCGTGATCAGTATCGGAAACCAGGCTGATCTCACATTTGAAGATTTCCTGCAGTATGCGGCAGATGATCCTGATACCCGGGCAATTATCCTGTACATTGAGCAAATCCGTGACGGAAAACGTTTTATGAAAATTGCAAGGGAGGTCACGCGGAAAAAACCTGTTGTTGCCATCAAGTCCGGGTCATCCAGGACAGGACAGATAGCGGCCGCATCGCATACCGGTTCATTGTCAGGCAGTTTTGATGTGTACATGGCTGCATTCTGGCAATCCGGAATAATCCCCGTGCGATCCATCCGGGAAGCGTTCCAGACTGCTGAACTCCTCGCCTCCGAAGGATATCCAAAAGGTACCCGTGCTATCGTTATCAGCAATGCGGGGGGTTTTGCAGTACTGTCCTCTGATTATGCAGAACTGTTCGGGATAGAAATAGTGGATTTTTCTCCCGCCGTAATGAAGGAACTCGATGCCATCCTGCCGGAAAACTGGAACCGGCGCAACCCGATTGACATGGTGGGGGATGCATCGGCCGACAGGTTCGCCCGGACATTCGACGTCATGATAAAAAACCAGGATGCCTGGGACATTGCATTTGTAGTAAATGTTCCCTCAGCAATATCGGACCCGATAAGAGTCGCAAACGAACTGGTCAGGTTCTCAAAGAATACCCACAAGATGATAGTCGGGTGCATGATTGGCGGGGACTCTATGAAAACACCGCTCCGGGTCCTTAAGGATTCGGGGATACCAAATTTCCCTGACCTGGAATATGCCTTCAAAGCAGTAGGAAATATATGTCGTCATATTTGCTGGGAAGAATACCATGGGAAAAGGTGCAAACCGTGAAAATGTGAGATAAATAGGCCAAATTATCTTTAGTGCAGATCGAAGGTATCAACCCATGAATTCCTAAAAAAATCAGAAATTGAAATTTTTATTCACGATTTTAATCGCACAGTAGTCCCCGCACATCGTACAGGCATCGGTGTCCGCGGGTGAACGCTCGTCCCGGATTGCCTTTGCCCGTGCAGGGTTCATGGCAAGCTGGAACTGGCGGGTCCAGTCCAGGTCACGCCGGGCATGGCCCATCTCGAGATCAGCCTTACGGGTCTTTTTCAGCTTGATCATGTCCCCTACATGTGCTGCTATCCTTGAACTCATGACCCCCTCATAGACCTCTTCCACCGTTGGCAGGGCAAGGTGCTCTGCCGGGGTGACGTAGCAGATGAAATCCGCACCAAGGCTCGATGATATTGCGGCACCGATGGCAGCGACCCGGTCATCGTAACCCGGGGCAATGTCCGTGACAAGGGGCCCGAGCATGTAGAACGGTTTATTGTTCGTCACACGCTTCATCAGTACCACGTTTGCCTCGATCTCATCAAGCGGAATGTGTCCGGGCCCTTCAACGATTGTCTGGACGCCTTCTGCATGGGCCTTGTCCGCGAGTTCGGCATTGATCAGGAGTTCCTGTACCGCAGCCCGGTCAGTTGCATCATGGACTGCACCGGCCCTCATACCGTTTCCCATCGACAGGGTGACTTCATGCTCCTTCATGATCTCGAGGAGGTAATCGAACTCTGAATACAGCGGGTTCTCCTTCTCGTTATGGAGCATCCATGCCGTCATGAAGGCACCGCCACGGGAGACCAGCCCTCCATGCCGCCCCTGGTTTTTCAGCCGCTTAATGGTCTCAAAGTTGATCCCGGTGTGGATCGCCATGAAATTTGTCCCGAGTTTCGCCTGTTCGGCGGTGATACGGAAGAGGTCATCCTCTTTCATGTGGACAACGGCGCCGTCTTTTCTCGCAGCCTCGATAAATGCCTGGTAGAGCGGGACGCTCCCTACCGATAGGGTTGTGGCTGCAACAACGCGTCTCCTGATCTCGGCAAAGTCGCCCCCTGTTGAGAGCTCCATCAGCGTGTCAGCCCCCGCAAGTTCGGCCTGCCGGGCCTTTTCCACTTCCATATCGATATCGACAATATCAGAGGATGTCCCGATGGAGGCATTGACCTTGGTCCGGAGCCCTTCACCAATACCGCATACCCTGACCTTACGGTATGGTGATACCGGGATAACAATGTGGCCGCCGGCGACCCCTCTCATCAAAAATTCCTCTGTTACGCCTTCTGCTTTTGCAACAGCCCGTATTTCGTCGTTAATGATGCCCGCCCGGGCATCGCTGATCATACTCATACCTTCATAATTGAGGAATTGACGAGATAAAGGCTTGTTTTATAAATTGCAGACTAAATTTAGGTTGTTAAAAGATCAAGTAAAATTGTTTTACTTTTACGCAATATTACTTTATTATTTACGAGGGCCGCAGGAAATGAAGTTGTCATCGGGTGATCTCCAATACAACGTGTATATCGGGCTTTTTTGAAACCCTGATTGTTTATAAAAGAAAAGGAAATACGTGGATAGGACGGTTTTTCACTCCTCGCTGCCCCAATCCCAATTATTTAAGCTTTCTGGCGGGGTTTAACTGTAGAATCCCCAGAAATTTAAAGGATTGAGTGATCATCCTATCCCAACCGGGGTTGCAACAGCGGCGGGGCAGGGCCCCGGGAGCATGGGTAAATCTGGGAAAGACGTGAATCTGCATGATAGATTTGGGAGAATTTCAATAACGCCGCATATTGATAAAAAGAGCGGTTTTTAATCTTCTTTTCCCCAGAACAGGTCGGCTTCTTTCTCCATTTTTTCAAGTCGCGTGTAGTAGTCAGGGAACTCGTTCAGGTGTGCAAGCGCGATCTTTCCGGTCATCACCGGGTCATCATCTGTCACATTAGTGGCCGGGTCCACAAGACCATGTTCAAGTTCAACGTCAAGGCCCATCCTGAACTGTTCCAGGTCAAATTGGGACCACGTAATTCCAAGGGTTTTTCCAATCCCTGCGGCATCTTCGGTAGTAAAATGTTTCTTCGACATACGCGTTTTCCATTGTAATGGGTGCTTGCCTGGGGCATAATTTTTTCCATCCAGGTAAAATAATACCTTGACACTTGAGATCAGGTGACGCCGTCATCCTGTGCCACTTCACTACATTGAATACGACTCTTCGCCATACTACTGAGCAAAGATCGATACGGTCGCGAGATGGATGTCAACTTCGGTGGTTTTGTCCCAATCAGCACGGTAGACTGGAGGGGAAAAGCAGTTTGCACAGTATTTTTACGGGGGTGCCCGGTACGTTGTACGTACTGCCATAATGCATCAATCCTGTCAGGAAAAGACATAAGACCGTTGGAAGAGGTCATCGGGATGATCAGGTCGTCCCGGCTCCTCATCAGCGGGGTTGTATTTTCCGGTGGCGAGCCTACCATGCAGGCTGAGCCGCTGATTGCGCTTGCAGGTGCGGTGAAAAAAATGGGGCTTCTTGTTGGTGTACAGACAAACGGCGTGTACCCTGAAACCCTCGAAGCACTCATCGCAGACAACCTCGTTGACCGTATCGCGCTCGATATAAAGGCGCGGTGGCAGCGGTATGACAACCTGATGAAAGTTCCCTGCGTAGGGAAAGTCCAGCGTTCACTGGCACTCTGCAGGGCGGCCCATCAGAGCAGAAAAATCCAAGAGTTCGAGGTTGTTATCACCCTGTTTCGGGGATACGAGGACGAGGTCCCGTATATCGCCCGTGAATGCAGTGATATAGACCTTGTTATCCAGCAGGGTGTGCAGGGGGACATCCCCCCGTTATCCTGCAGCGAATTAAAAAAGATCGCAGACCAGATCAGCCGGCCGGTCAGGATCAGGACCCGGGAAGGAGGTGAGATTTCGTATGAAGGTAGTAGGGATCGTTGGATTGCCAGCGAGCGGTAAGGGAGAATTCTCCCGGATTGCGTTATCGTTGGGCATTCCCGTGATTGTCATGGGAGATGTGATCCGAAAGGCTGTGCAGGATTCGGGCCGGCCGCTTACTGATAAGAACCTTGGTGAAACAGCCGGGCGGCTCAGGGCAGAACATGGCATGGACGCGATCGCCAGGTTATGCGTCCCGGAAATCAGGGGCCTGGAAGCCCCGCTGGTGATTGTTGACGGGATCAGGGGGGATTCGGAAGTCCAGGTATTCCGGGACAATTTCCCCGGTTTTGTCCTTGTCAGGATAGATGCACCATTCGGGAAACGCGCGAGCCGCATTGCCGGCCGGGGAAGACCCGATGACAACCTTGACGAGGTCGCGCTGAAAGCAAGGGATGAGCGTGAACAGGCATGGGGCCTGGGTAAAGCCCTTCTGGGAGCAGATTACCGCATCGATAATGACAGCAGTCTCGAGTCCTTTATCAAGCAGGTCATGGCCCTCCTCGAGAAAGTAAAGGGGTTACCATGAGCATTACCCCTTATTTCTCCTCGTCTGCCAAGGTCTGGGACTCCATTGAATGGGTGTACGGGATCCCTGATGCCGGGTACAGCGGGTGGGAGATCGTTGCAGATGGCCGGTACCACCTTGATAACCCGGCCAACAGGAAGGATATCCGTGAAGCGATCGCGAGCACCGATCTTGGTATAACGGTCCATGCTCCCTACGGGGACCTGAACCTTGCCACCCTGAACCACCCGATATGGGAGGAGTCTGTCAGGCAGGTATGCGTATGCGTCACGAATGCGGCTGAATTCACGGACCGGGTGACCATTCACCCAGGCTACCTCTCCCCTGTGGGTAAACTCCTCCCGGAAAAGGCCTGGCAGCTCCAGAAAGAGGCCCTGGTCAGTATCGGACAGGTTGCAGCGGATTGCGGTGTACTTGCATGTCTTGAAAACATGATTGGGATCAGGGAGTTCCTCTGCCAGCGGCCGGAGGAAATCCTTGGTATGACTGAAGGTATAGAGGGGATCGGGATCACCATTGATATAGGGCATGCCAATACGGTCGGAAGGGTGAAGGAATTTTTACCCCTCTTAAAAAATGCAAAGCATCTCCATATCCATGATAACAGGGGAGTGTCAGATGAGCACCTTGCACTCGGGATGGGGACAATACCATGGGATGTGGTTGGGCCTGCTGTCCGGAAGGATTATTCCGGTGTCGTCGTAGTTGAAGGGAAGTCACCTGAAGAGGGGAAAAAGAGCCTTGTCGTATACAAGAGGTGGTTTGTATAGCCGGGGAGACATTGCAGGTATATTTCCTCGGTACTGCCGGGGCCCTTCCTACCCCGCAGAGGAATCCCCCCTGCTTCATGATCAGGAGAGGGTCTGACACGATCCTCTTCGACTGCGGGGAAGGTGCCCAGCAGCAGATGATGAGAGCGAGGACCGGGTTTACCGTGAACGCCATTTTCATCACCCACTGGCATGCAGACCATTTTCTTGGTATCATCGGCCTTGTACAGACACTCTCGTTCAACGGACGGAAAGAACCGCTGACTATCTACGGACCGGAATGGGTTCATGAGTTTGTCACGGAACTTCGGCATCTCTGTCGGTTTAATGTAAAATTCCCGGTCATTTCGGAAGAGCTCGTCCACGGGGTGTCGGTTGCGTTTGAAGGGTACCAGGTAAAGGCATTTGCGACCGATCACGGGATGGAGAGCCTCGGGTACGCACTGGTAGAAGAACCAAGGCCCGGCCGGTTTGACCGGGAACGGGCAATTGCGCTTGGTGTACCCCCCGGCCCCCTCTTCGGACGCCTACAGCGGGGTGAACCAGTCAGCATTGTGCAGGATGGTGTAACCGTCAGCATCACCCCCGGGCAGGTGATGGGGTCCCCACGACCGGGGCGGACCATTGTGTATACCGGGGACACGCGGCCGGTGATAAAAGACCTCCTTGCGGTGGTGGACCACGCCGACCTCCTCATTCACGACGCGACCTATGATGATGCAGCAATGGAACGGGCACGGGAGGTCTTTCACTCAACTTCGGGAGAGGCAGGGGATATTGCAGGGAGGCTGTCGGCAGATACGCTGGCACTTGTACATATCAGCTCCCGGTATACCAGTACAGCAAGCCATATCAGGGATGCAGCGAAAAGGTTTTGTGGTAAGGTAATCGTTCCCGACGATCTTGATATGTTCGAAATACCATTCCGGGGATAGACCCCGGTCATCTGATATTCGAAAATTCGACGGAACTGCACCGGAATATGCAGGAATGCAAATATCGAGGATTTCGCATGGAAAATAACAATGAAATAATTGTATACCGCCTTGGTGCATCATGTGACCTTGGCGACGTTGAAGAAGGGAAGACATATGCAGGGCGTGTGCAGGGATTCGCAACGTTTGGGACATTTGTCCAGCTGAATGAACGTGTAAAAGGGCTTGTACACAAGAGCAACGTAAAGACCGAGCATAAAGAGCGCGAAACGGTACTCGTCCATGTCAGGGCAATCCGGAGTAATGGTAATATCGACCTCGAAGAGGTTGTCATCCCGGTATACCAGGTGCGTCCCATCGAGAAGAAAAGCACTGCGGTGCTCCTTGCAGAACTGGGCCAGAAAATCGGGAGGACTGTCAGGATAGAAGGTGAGATAGCCCAGGTCAAGCAGACCAGCGGGCCGACGATATTCACCATTGTTGATGAGTCAGGGACTGAAAACGCGGCAGCATTTGTAGAGGCAGGAGTCCGTGCATACCCCGAGGCGGAGCTAGGAGACCTTGTCCGTATTGTCGGAGAGGTAATGCAGCGGAACAACCAGTTGCAGATTGAAGTTGACTCATTATCAGTCCTCACCGGCCCCGATGCCCAGGAAGTCAGGGAACGGATCGATAAGGCACTGGACATACGTTCAGAGCCCGCGGACATCCCGCTCCTTGTCCCAAGCCCGGTCCTTGAGAAACTCAGGCCCGAGATGCGGAAGATTGCAAAGATCATCAGGCGGGCAGTCTTCACGTCCCAGCCGATTATTCTCCGTCACCACGCGGATGCAGATGGCATCTGTTCTGCAGTTGCAATTGAGCAGGCGGTAACGGCGCTGTTACGGGAATCAGGGGGAGATTTCGATTCGGATTACTACCTTTTCAAGAGGGCCCCGTCAAAAGCTCCGTTCTACGAAATAGAGGACATCACCCGCGACCTTGATTTCTCGCTGAAGGACCACGTCCGGTTCGGGCAGAAAATGCCCCTGATCCTCCTGACAGATAACGGGTCAACCGAGGAAGACCTGCCCGCCTACCGCATGGCACAGGTATACGATCTCTCGATTGCCGTGATTGACCACCACCACCCGGACGAAATCGTAGACCAGTTCCTTATCGGCCACGTGAACCCCTACCATGTCGGGGGGGATTTCGGGATTACGGCCGGGATGCTCGGGACCGAGGTGGCAAGGCTCATTAATCCTGCGGTTGAGCCCAATATCCGGCATATCCCTGCAATTGCAGGTGTTGGTGACCGGAGTGAGGCCCCGGAGCGTGCATTGTTCCTTGACCTGGTTAAGGACACGTACACCGAGGAAGAATGCAAAAATATCGCCCTGGCTCTCGATTATGAGCAGTTCTGGCTCAGGTTTAACGACGGGCGTGAACTGGTCAAGGATATATTAAACCTGACGAACAACCCCGAACGGCACAAGAAACTTATTGCCCGGCTGGTTGAAGGGGCAAATTTAATGATCGAGGACCAGATGAATGCCAGTATGCCCCATGTGAAAGAGAGGCAACTGAAAAATGGTGCCCTCCTGTTCCTCCTTGATGTAGAGATCCATGCCCACAAGTTCACCTTCCCTCCCCCCGGCAAGACATCGGGGGAAGTCCATGACCGGTTATGCAGGCAGCATGCCGGGAGCCCGGTTGTTACCATCGGTTTCGGCCCTGACTTTGCGGTCCTGCGCTCAAGGGGTGTCATGATGAACATCCCGAGGATGGTCAGGGAACTGAGGGAAGAGCTCAAGGGAGGCGGTATCAGCGGCGGAGGCCACCTTGTTGTCGGGAGCATCAAGTTCGTCGAAGGTATGCGGAACGAAGTGCTCGAGGCGCTGGTGGCAAAGATTGCCGATGCTTCGACCGGTGCATAAATTACCTTTTTTTTTCTTTTCCCATATTTTTGAAACCCTCCCGAATCCATGTTGCAGATTAGGTAATTCCAAAATTTAGTCACGCTCCCGGGGCTCCGCCCCGCCGCTGCGGCGACCCCGGTTGGGATAGGGAATAATCTCTTTAATCTATAAAATTTTCTTCCAATGCCCCAATTGAACCCTGTCAATGAATATTGGGGGTGGGGCAGGGAGGGGTCCTCCTGTCTACGTATCACCCCTTTTTTTAAATATGCAGGGTTTCCCATGAAAACAGACATGATGCCAAAAAGGTCACAAGCATACAAAATGAAAATGCCAGGGGGGGATTTTCATATTAAATGCCTGAACAGACCCTAATATAAGGAGATTTTAAACGAAGCATTTTCAATCGTCCGGGTCTGAACTTCCCGTTCATGTGTGTTTCAACAGAGCACTATTTTCGTATTGTTGACGTCCGGTACTGATATACAATCAGGTGGAATGCCATTGACAGGATTGGGTGTTTCACTCCTTCCCCGCCTCATCCCGGTCCTCCTGGTATGAGGCGTAACGGTTTAATACTGGTAATTCTTGCCCGCTGACGCCCTGGCTACAGGGTGCAAAAGTCTGTAAAATTCGTCCTTTGTCGAACTGCTGTTCATATAAGACTCAAAATTATGGGAGGAAAAATAGTTATTTATATATATGAGAGGAATTTATAGCTCAATATCTCTGGAGGTGAGAGATTCATGTCTTCAACAAGACGCATCGCCGATAAATACAACGAGTCCCAGGCGCGGATTATTGCATGCCTGAACTCGGGTATAACAAAAGGCAAGCACTACTTTAAGTCTAAATATATTGCAAAGGAGCTCGGCCTCTCGTCAAAGGAGGTCGGCACTAATATGGCAATTCTCTCAGAGATATGCCAGGAGCTATCAATTATACGCTGGAGCTATTCGAACAGCACGACCTGGATGGTTAAGCCGAGGTCGGCATACTAATAAATCATTATTTTCTAGGTTATGACTAAGGTTGCAGAACTGGAATCAACAATTGAGTTCATTGCGGATATCAATGAATGTAAAGACTGCCTGATGTCCCAGGATGCCACATCTACGGACCCGGCCTGTCTCTGGTTCAACATTGACGTGCTGAAAGGTCACAATATCAGGGCCGGGGACCGGGTGCGGGTAACCGTAGAAAAAATTGACCACTGATCTTCTTGCTCCTGCCGGGATACAGCAACACGGTGAGTCATGTCTGAAAGAGGCGATAAGGACTCTTCACGGGGACAATAAGGTAGATATGGGATATTGACGAATGAATATGAGTGCGGGGCCATAGGGTAGCCTGGCATCCTAGGAGACTGGGGGTCTTCTGACCTGCGTTCAAATCGCAGTGGCCTCATTTTACTTATTTTCTGAAACGATACAGGATTGTTATGCATGAAACTTGATGACCGGTGTGTTGACTGTCTTCTCTCGAGGGTGGCCCTTGAATGTAAGCTCTCGGCAGCAGGACCGGGCCTGACTGATGAGACTGTGCGTTCATGTGCAGAGCTCCTTTCAAAGATCCGTCATGATCCCGTGAGCCACCCGCAGATTGCGAGCGCGGTCCACCGGCATGCCTACGGGATGCTGGATAATCCGGACCCGTTTAAGGAATTGAAGGAACAAAGCAACATCGAAGCATTGTCCGTCTGCAACCGCGTGCGACCGTCACTCCGGAGTTTTCGTGACCTTGTCCTTGCAAGCATTATCGGTAATACGTACGATTATGGTGTTAAAACCCACCAGGTAACAGAAAATTTCGATGAATTTTTTAACACCATGTTTTCAAAAGGCCTGACTATCGATGATACGGACAGGATCCTGCCGCTGATAAAACGGGTGGTCTATTTTACAGATAATTGTGGTGAAATCGTTTTCGACCGCCTGCTTCTGGAATATCTCCATGCGAACGGGTCGGAGATTACCCTCGTGGTAAGGGACGCACCGATCTTAAACGACGCAACCATGAAAGAAGCCGGACAATTTGGTCTCAAAGACGTTTCAGCCACCCTTACGACCACCGGGTGCGGGACTGAGCTTGGGGTACGGCTCGATCTCTGCCCGCCAGCCCTGAAGGAGGCACTTGGGCAGTGCACACTCATAATATCAAAGGGAATGGCAAATTACGAGTCGCTGTCACTTGAAAAGGACCTTCCCCCGGTCGCTTATCTCCTGTCTGTCAAGTGCGAACCCATTGCAGACGATATAGGTGTACCAAAAGGTTCCCTCGTCGCGAAACTCTGTACATAATTCTTTTTTAATGGCTACTGGAACATACCGGAAAAATAGAATTAGTGGCTCTGTAAAAATCCTCTACCCGAATTTTACTGAATTATGGCTCTGTTGACATGCTCTCAAATCCATCTTGTGGATTAGGGTATTCCCAGATTTACCCACGCTCCCGGGGCTCCACCCCGCCGCTGTGGCGACCCCGTTTGGGATAGGGAATAATCTCTTTAATCTCTGAAATTTTCCTCCAATGCCCCAATTGAACTCTGCCAGTGAATAGGGGTGGTGCAGGGAGGGGGTGAAACCCCCTCCTGTATGAGCAGTCCTGTTAATTATTTTTATTACATGCAAGGGTTTCCCATGAAAACAGACATGATACCACAAGGCCACAAGCATACCAGATGAAAATACCAGGGGAGATTTTCATATTAAATGCCTGAACTGCCACCAATATGAAGAGATTTTGAATGTGGCATTTTCAATCGTTCGGGAGTGAACTTCCCGTTCATGTGTGTCTCAACAAAGCGTGCTATGAGCCCCCTGGCTCATAAATGGGGATGAAAAAGGTGGTCTTTCAGGTGGCTGCCTGGAGTTTTTCATAACAGCCGAATTGATCAGTAATTCATCACATTTCGGGGTTCATCCCAGACGTGAGGCGAGATAAGAACTATTCCAACATCCACTGCCAGGACAACGGATATGACGACGAGCGACCGGAATGGCTGTCCCATTTTACAGCCCTTCTGGTGACCCGTTAAATATGAAGGAGATACGGGAGTGCTACCAGTGACACCAGGATTACAAGCATGAAGGTACTGATGGAAGTTGCTACAAAGGTCGCGTATTTCTCAATTTTCCTTCCGTTAAACAGCCTCTCCACGCCTTCTTTTAAGATGTACCCACCATCGAGCGGGACCATCGGGATTGCGTTGAAAATGCCCACATTGATGTTGATCCAGCCGCACCAGAAGAGCAGGTGCACGAGACCCCAGAAAACTCCGGGATATGGGACGGTATAATACCCGGTATCCGGCGTCTCAAAGGCAAGGACTCTCATGTACTGGCCTCCTGCCGACATGTCAAACGGTACGCTGATGAGACGGAGGAACCCGATCGGGGAGAACATGTTCCTGACGGTATCAATCACCTGTGCTCCGTCATAGTAGAAAACCCCCATAAAACCTGAGGGATGTGTCCCGAATTCTGCCGGCCAGGCGGTAAGATTGAGCGTGTAATCTTTGATACTTCTGTCTTTCTGGACCTGCAGCACGGCAGTATCACCGGGATGACTCGCGTTGAGGATCGCACTTACCTCGTCACGTGTTGCTACCGGGACACCGTTCACCGCCATAATCAGGGAGTCCTGCGGCAGTCCTGCATTATATGCCGAAAAGTTCTGGTACACACCATGAACCACCGGAGCATTGGTTGGTACTGCTGCCCCCATCACAAAAATAAGGAGGACGAAACAGATCGCACCGACGACAAGGTTATTCATAATGCCTGCACCGAACATTCTCATCTTTGGCATCCCTTTCGCCTTATCGAGTTCCTCCTCATCAGGTTCTACAAAAAAGCCGATCGGTATGACGGCAATGAGGGCTCCGATACCCCTTACCCTGATGTTTTCAACACGGCAGAGGATCCCGTGCCCGAATTCGTGGACTGCAATTGTCAGGACAAATGCAAACCAGACGGCAAAAGTCGAGGGGACATATTCATTGATCCCTGGCAGCAGGAGGATATTCTGGGGCTTGTATATCCCGGTTGGTTCAGGCTGGAGGAGGAGGGTGTATTGCAGGGCGAACAGGAGCAGGAATGTAATAAGGACTGATACCAGGACCACGATAATAACGCCGATTGAGCCATAGATACGTAAAATCGGGCTGACACGGGTGAACCAATCAAAAAATGCAGTTTTATTGCTCTTTATTGCCATTATCGGGCCATAAAAAGTAATATGGTCCGGGAATAACTTTTTCGTATAGATAGCAAGAGCAATGGCTGCATAGATAGCGATCACCAAAACGAGGATCAGCAACCAGTTCATTCTATATCTATGGAATGGCGAGCTACATAATGGTGTGGAAACCGGGCCAACACAGGATTTTTCCCCGGGTATAATCAGGAGAAATCCAGAATGCTCACCTGTTCACGCTCCGTGATCATTTTCTCCACCGTTTTCCAGCTTGCCCTGGCAAATTCCGGCGGCTTTCCGGAACGTTGGATGACTGCTGACAGGAAATCGACAGTACGCTGGTCAGAAGGGTAACCGCTCCCGATATTGCCATATTTCGCTTTAAGCAGCTCAATTTCCCTGTCGCGCACTACTTTTGCCACGATGCTTGCGGCTGAAACGAGTGGGAATAACTCGTCGGCATGGTGTTCGGCTACAATACGGCATTCACAACCCAGGAAATTCGACACCATATGTCCATGCCGCTCTGCTATTACGTCACATGCATCGACATAAGCAAGGGTGGGGGAGAGGTCAGTAATCACTGCTGCATGCAGGCGGGCGAGCAGCACATTCAGGGTCATAGACTCTCTGGCTGTATCTATCTCCCCTGCGCTCACGACACGCAGTGCGGTGGAACATGTACTTGTGATCTCTTCGTAGAGACTGTCCCGTTTCTCCGGGGATAACTGCTTCGAGTCTTTGATGCCGATGCCAGGGAGTAGGTCCTCGTGATCAGAGCCCACTGCTGCTATGACCATCGGTCCGAGCACGGCTCCTTTACCTGCCTCGTCAACACCGCAGAACATTCGTACCAGTAGTACCGGGAGCATGATATTTGAATAATGGGATGAATTCCACTCCCCGTTCATCAGCCGATCCTGATGAACGAGAGTCAAAAAAAATGAACTGGTCGATACTATCAGATAAGTCCGAAGAAAATCATCCCTGTGGTAATGACCATTATGATTAGGATAACCACTGCAATTTTTGACTGGTTACCGGAGCTTATCCCCGATGGGGTGACCTCATGCGCTTTTGCATGCTCTTCTTTAAGGTGAGATGTATTTTCTGATTTCTTTGGCGACTGGTGAGTTGTCATTAGTACTAATTTCGCAAGATCGAATATTAACCTGTTGAAAATGCCAGGCCTGATGTTCCGAACAACAGCAAGGGGATGTATAGGAAAACCTCCCTGATACCTGGTCATCAGGAAATATGGTAGTAATCCGGGCAGATCCGGTTCTAATAGGCAGCAATTGTAGCTAATCTATCTGAACAATTCAGTCCGGCCTTGTCAGGAAAAAATGGGAAGTCTTCCAGACCTCCCGGTTCACTGGTTTATCCTCACAGTTTCAACGGGACCGTGGTCACGGTTGAGAATGGGATCTGCGGGGCAATTCCGAAGAAATCCGGTGATGCTGTACCGCTAATCTTAAGGGTGATCTCTCCCCTGGCAAGTGCACCAACAACGGCACCCGGAATTGCAGTTGTTTTTATGCTCACCGGGACCGTCACTTCATTTATTCCTGGTTTAATGCTGAAACTCCCTCGTTCACCATGTGAAATGAAGTTCCATTCATCCCCTTTCTGGTAATACACGTCAAAAACTATGGATTTAAGGTTAATACCCATCGGGTTAGGATTGTTAATACTCAGCGTTACCAGAAGGTTCACACTGGAAAGGTCGGCGGATTCCAGTGCAACATTTTTAACCACAATTTCCGGGTCTTTTATGAGCATTCCACATCCGCTAAAGAGAAGTGCCGCAGCCATCAGCAAACAGAGGAGTGCCAGGTATCCTTGCATATGCAGTAATGATCCGGCCTTCTATTTTTAGGTACGCCGCACTCCCAGGCTGGTTGAATGGCCACCTGTTCAGGGTCATCGTATGGATACCGAATTTCTCCCAAACCGGGAGCATTCATCGCATCAAACACTATGGATCCCCTTAATTCATCAGGGTTGTTATGCCAGGGGGAGTTATCCGTCCTGACATGAAAAAAGGGAAGAAAGGACTTTGTTGACCTCCGGCGTGTAAAAAAATAGAAGATGAAATAAGCAGACAGAAGGGGGTTTCACCCCCTCCCTGCCCCAAGCCCAATAAGATATTCATTGGAAGGGTTCAATTGGGCATTAGAAGAAAAATTCAGAGATTTGAAGATTATTCCTTGTCCCAAACGGGGTCGCCACAGCAGCGGGCCATGAGCCCCGGGAACGTAACGAATATTGGAATAACCTAAATCCGAAAGATAGATTTGAGAGGATATCAACAGAGCATGCTATGAGCCTTTGGGCTCATAGATGATTATGAAAAAGGTTGGTATTCAGATATTTGCCGGGAGTTTTTTATACCAATTGAAAAAGGAATAGTATTACCCCTTCCCAAGTTTCGCTTCCCTTTCTTCGAAGTATGTTCCAAGGTTGAGAAGTGTGTCGATATCCACATCAGCACTAGTACCCTGCTGGAATTCGAATGGGTTGTCCATGTCTTTGATCAGGAAGACGAGGGCAATCAACATCAGGCTGATAAACACGAAAATTACCGACCCCTCAAGATAGGGCTCATTTTTAATAAAGAGCATTACAAGGATCACTGCAGCAGTCGCGATCTCAGCTATTGCATATGCTGCCGGGATAAAATCCGTCCTGGTAATAACATCGACTCGGTTGACCAGTTTATCGAGTGCACCGAGCTCGAATCTCAGTTTTGCAAGAGTCGGGGGCGCCACATTCAGTTTGCCAAGTACCCGGATATCATCGGTTACCATGTCCATTGCATGGTTGATTGCACGTGGGTTGAAGTTGTTTTCCATGAAGGACGCATTGATGGTGTTCAGGAGTGCCCGGATATGACTTCTCATCATTACCAGTGGTGTCTCGTCCTCGAGGGGAATGACGATAGAATCATTATAAAGTGCCTTGAGTGCTGAAGCCATATCACCCGCAATTTTCTCGCTTTCTTTGAAATCGGTGAACGTACCGGTGAAAATTACTGCAATGGTGAATATCGCACCCGTGATAAAAGCACCTACAATCGGGTTAATCGGTACCGTATCATACCCGAGTATATTGATCATTGTCCTCACCCCGAGGAGAATGAGGACAATGGCCAGTGCCTTAAGTATAATACCCCATTTCTTCATCAAATCCATGATTACTACTATGATGTTATTTATGTTAGGTGGTTTCGGTGGCCTGGAGAGAAAGGTAGTCACCAAAAGGAATGCCGACCGTTAAGCGTAGTGATGATGAAGCTTTCCGAATCGCCCAGAAACAGGAGAGAAGGGCGTAACCTGTATGTTGGACACAACCCTCAAAAAACAGCTGGGAAAAATTATGTTATAAGGTCTTTTAAGATCGCAAGCTCGAATATGAGTTTTGGGTCCCTCTTGATCAGCTCTTTTACCAGCTGGAGCGTGGAGAACTCTTTTAAGTTGATAGATGAGGCGGTCTGGATGATCGCGTTCATTTTTGCGTCCGTGAGGTTGATCATGTATTCCTTGATATGGTAGTTCCTCTCGATAGTTTTGCCCATTTTTGATTGCCGCCACTGCATATCATACGGCATGAGCGCGTTTTTGCTGGTGTCACCCTTCTCGATCGCGTCAATTGCGACCTTTGCCGCAAGGTCGCCGGTGTACATTGCATTGTAGATCCCGCCTCCCGTGAGCGGGTCTACAACACGGGCTGCGTCACCCGCGATGATGAGTCCGTCTCCAACGGTACAGGCAAGCGGCCTGCAGACCGACACTCCCCCGACGATCCACTCGATGGTCTTTCCGTTGGGGAACTTTGAGGCCATGTACCTGTCAAGATAGTCCTTTGCCCGGTGACCGGTACCGCTTTTTAACCCGCTGATCCCGATACCGACATTTGCCGTGCGGTCGCCTTTCGGGAATACCCAGAGATATCCCTGTGGGGCAACTTCATTCCCGAGGCAGAATACGGTGCAGTGTGGGTCGATATCGATATCAGTCACGATGTATTGCGCCGAAGACATGATCTCCCGGAGTGGCACGGTCGTGTCTATCCCGCACCATTTTGAGAATTTCGATTCCACACCATCAGCCGCGATAACGACATCAGCCGTTACATCGGTCTTTGTCCCGCAGAACTCCAGCGTTGCCCCGCGGACCTTTCCATCCTTGATGATCGGGGCACTTGCCCGTGTCTTGACTGCCACGTCTGAACCCGCTTCGGCGGCCTGCCAGACCAGTTCCCGGTCAAAGACTTTACGGTCGAGAACATACCCTACTTTTCCACCAGAACTCTGCGAGTCAAGTATCATGGTGGTGCCGTCAGGTGCAACGAGTGCCGCACGCTGCATTTCGGCTGAGATAAAACAAGGGTCTGGTTTAACAAACTCTGCGAGGCTTTCCATCCCGATCCCCTCTGCACACCTGACCGGGGCACCAATTGCAGGCCGTTTCTCAACAATGCAGGCAGAAAGACCTGCCTTTGCTGCAGTCCTCGCGGCAATTGCTCCCGCCGGCCCTCCTCCTATCATGAGGAGGTTGTAATGCTTCTTCATTCGCGTTCGACCTCCAGAGCCCCGACCGGACATGCCTTCGCACAGACACCGCAGTCCGTGCAACCCGGTCCCACTTCGAGGTACGCATCGATCAGTTCAAGCGCCCCCTCTTTACAGACCGATACGCAGCATCCACAGTAGCCACAAATATCCCGGTGAACCTTCAACATCCTGATCAGATTGTCCTGCAACTCCAATAATAGTAACTCAAAGATCAGTATAAGCTGAGACGGTCCGTCAGCAGAGGATGAATTTTTGTCACTCCGGAGGGAGCAGGGTGAATGTCCCGTACTGCCCGGCCCCACCAGGATGGAGGACGACCCTCTTCTGGCGGAGTGCATCGACGGCACCGGACACCTCCTTGTTAATGTCTGCGAGTTCCAGGATATCAGCGGTTGTCAGGACGTTGATCTCGTTCCCGAAAGCGGATAAGAGATCATTGTAGAGAGAAACGCATTTTTTCGTATGGGTCGACGAAGTATGGAGGGCCGACCTGATGATCTCGCCAAGGGGTATCATGTTAAGGTAGGGGGGCCTCGGTGAAGGAGGACAGTCCGACAGTTCTTTCGCCCGATCGGAAACACCTTTTTTTATCCGCCCCCTGTCGGCTGGGCATCTCCATCTGAGATTTTCAGCCTCACGGAGGGAATACTGTGTGAAGCACTTCGTGCACGCTGTCCGGTTATATTTTCCCACCTCAGGAAAAAACCCGATATTCATGACGATCCTGTTCTCCCGGACTGCCGATATCAGACCGGATGGTGTACGGGCAGGGAGATCAAAAACCGTAAATTCCCTGCCGCATTTTGCCGGATCCGGGCTGTGGGCATCGGAATTAGTGAGGAAAGGAACGTCTTTCAGGTCGCATATCCCTGCACCGTAAGAGCTGTCGGCCGAAAGGCCCAGTTCCAGAAAATCGATCGTCTCAGGTCCGTAACAATCCCGAGTACGATTAAACGAGGCAAAGAGTGAGGTCCAGGGCGTGAATGCATGAGCAGGGCCGATCAGGCCGCCGAAACGGTGGACGTGTCCGGCAATAGTTGCACCATCCAGCCGGACATGGGGGCGTCCCCCGGAATTGATATCCCTGCTGAATGGTGCAAGGACCGAATTGAGTTCGGAAAAATCTGCAAAATCCTCCATGATGATGAGGTGGTGCACTCTTGCAAGGTCCTCTACCTCTGCTGTCGGCACGACCAGAACACGGGAGCCGATCCCGGAAAAATCTTCCCATGATGCACGCCATCCGGGGTGAAGGGCATCACCGCTCCCCAGCACATCAATCCCTTTCATCTGGCAGGCCCTGATAAGAGCATCAGGTGTCATCATCTGGGAGCTGGCTATTGAGTAGCGTGAATGGATATGGAGGTCAGCGTAGGCTTGCATGGATATAACTCCACCTGGGAAATGTCTTCCAACAGAATTGGAGAGATTCAATATCCTTTTTACATATCATTTTTATTATTTTAGTAGATTTATAGAAATATCCTTCCTGTATCCGGCATTATACTTTTTCCCGGTCAATCAGCGATCTGCACAGCTGGTGGCAGTGGCAGACAGAAACATTTAATACAGAGATACATGATTAATTCCTTACCAACCAGTTGCTGATATGGCAATTAGGTTTTTTTGGGGTATATTTCATGGATAGAGGAACGGGTTTAAGAGCTCTGGGTATTCTGACGCTTATTTTGTGTATTGCAATCCTCGGTTCACTGGTATCGGGGAGTAATGCCATATTCATGAACACCGGTTCAGATTCAGGGGGATTTGTGTCCAGTTCGGACAGCAGGTCAGCATTTCTGGACAGCGGGAGCAGTTCGGGATATGGCAAGTCGATATTTCTGAGCGGTGGGAGCGGTTCAAGGTATGGCGGGTCGATATTTCTGAGCAGTGGGAGCAGTTCAAGGTATGGCAGGTCAGCATTTCTGGGCAGTGGGAGCGGTTCAAGGTATGGCAGGTCAATATTTCTGAGCAGTGGGAGCAGTTCAAGGTATGGCAGGTCGATATTCAATTTCACAATCCCTACAACAATACCAACCACCCAGCCAACAACAGTACCGACAACGGTACCAACGACCCAGCCACAGATTACTGCCGCACCTGCACATCCCGTGAAATTAATATTTGTTCATCACTCATCGGGAGAGAACTGGCTTTCGGATGATAACGGGGGTTTGGGAATTGCACTGATGAACAACAACTACTTTGTCAGTGACACCAATTACGGCTGGGGCCCAGAGATCGAAGGACTAGGACCGATCGGTGATTATACCGATATCGGGAACTGGTGGCTCTGGTTCCGGTCCCCGCAGTCAGGTGAAGTGATATCTGCGCTCTACTATGAGAGCGGTCAGAATGCAGCATATTCGAGACTGGCGGAAAACCCTGGTACAAAGAACCAGATTATTATGATCAAATCATGTTTTCCGAATTCCAATCTCCTTGGGTCGGCCGGTGATCCCGTTTCCTCCATCGGAAGCAATCCGTTGAGGGGCCAGGACAGCAGCTCCGAGTACCATACGATAGCGAATGCAAAAGGGATCTATATAGATCTCCTGGAATTTTTTAGAGCCCATCAGGACACGCTCTTTGTCGTGGTGACTGCCCCACCAGTGAGCGACAGTACTCACGCCGCGAACGCGAGAGCCTTCAACAACTGGCTTGTCAATGAATGGCTCAGGGATTACCCGTATCAGAATGTCATGGTATTTGATTTCTATAATGTGCTGACGAGCAACAGCGGCAGCAATAGTGTCAATGACGCCACTTCAGCCGGTGGTAATCACCATCGCTTCTGGAACGGGCAGATCCAGCATGTCATCGGGGTTAACCGTGACACATCGGCGTATGCCCTCTCCTTATCGGACGATCACCCGTCTGCGGCCGGCAACAGGAAAGCAACCATTGAATTCGTGCCTTTACTGAATATAGCCTATAACCGGTGGCATGGAGGATAAAGAAGGGAATATTCCCGATCCTGTTTTTTCAATTTTCTCCCTGCCGGACACTTGAACAGGGGGATTCTGATCACAGCATTTCAGCAGGTAATTCTGCATGTAAAAGAAACGATGTTCTCCTCGTGGGAACTGTGGGTAAAAATATGTAACCAGCCGGTGGGGAGTCTATCCAATGTACCGCAGTTCCTCGTCATGTACTGCTTGTTCGCCCTCGATGAGTTTCTGGACCATCCGTTCCATCTCGACCCCCCGCTCCACGAGTGTCGTTGAATCGATCCCGATACCTATAAGGGATGAAAGGACTTTTAACAGGCTGGTAGCACTTTTAGGGTCCACGAGGTAACCTGATGTCTCCCCCATCAGGCATATCCCCTCGATGTTATGGTACGCACTAAGCCCGAGGAGGAGTCCTGCGGCCCCGATGATCCCGCCTACCGGTTCACCATTGTCAAAGGTTGCCCCGGCCTCTGCCGCTTCTTCCTTTAACTCTATCCGGTTAACCGCACCAATCACCCTCGGCTCTTCGACAAGGCGGCCGACACCGAAACCGCCGAGGGTATAGATCCGCCTGACCCCGAATTCTTCTGCAATTTTCAGGTACTTATCAGCGAGAAGGTAATGCCCTTCGTTTGATGTGCTCTGGAAATCACCGACAAGGAAGAGGATCTGGTGACTATCATCTTTATAGAAAAAAATCTCGTTATTTGCGAGACGGATTACACTATCCTCCTCTATAATCACCTGGGGAGGAAAATAGATCGAATGGATCTGGGCAATTTTTTTCGCGCCAAGCTCGTGAATGATATGTTCGGCCACCAGTTTTCCGACATGTCCGATCCCTGGCAGCCCTTCAATAAGGATGGGTGACTTCACCTCATCCTGCGAAAAATCATCAAGAAAACGGATTGTTATATCATCCATTCTTTAACCCGTCTCCGGTATTCTCCAAACCTGTCTTCTGGTGAAAAACGTGGCGGGTGTGCAGTCCTCGTGGCGCCACCGCAGACCGGACACTGAATGTTCAGAGTATAAGTCCTGTCCGTGTTGCAACGCCTGATATGACCACTCATGAACTTTTACCGGATTTCGGCTTTTTAACGAACTTTCCTTCGCCGCCTGCCCGTTCCACAACGCCAATCGCAGCGCTTGCGGCCCTTTCGATTGCCTTCTCCGCGGTCTTGTAATCAGGGGCTGTGACCTTGATCCGGTAGGCCGGTGCACCGATATAGGTGAGTTCAATCTCCACATCCTGGATCTTTGGTTCGGCACTGCGGAGGGCCCGCCGGATAATGTTTACTCCATCCGGCTTTGGGGAGGTAAGGATGATATTCCCGGCCACCGTTACTTTCGGGATCCTGACGTTCTCTTTGGCTACAGCAACCAGAGCATCCACAGACGCCTCCGGGAGCCCGAGTTCCCTGACGACGTCTGCCCCGTTCATAACGATATCTTCAAATGCAGTATACAGGTCCCCGTATTTTTTGTATAATGCGGTTTCAATCGCCTCTGCTGATCCGCCTGAAGCTTCCGCGGCGAAACTGATCCACTTGCTGGCCTTGGACTCATTCTTCCATTCACGGATCGTTTCCCGGCGCTGGTGCTCATTGACATCTTTTAATGAAAGGTCGATATGGCCTCGTGACGTGTCTACATTGAGGACCTTGCAGACCACCTTCTGGCCTTCCCTGATGTGGTCCCTGATATACTTGATCCATCCCGTCGCGATCTCGGAGATGGGGATCAGACCTTCCCGTCCGTTATACTCATCGAGTGAAACGAACGCAACAAAGTCCTTCACATGCTGGACTGTGCAGACGACGAGATCCCCTTCCTCCGGCCATTCCTCACCTTTCATACGCGGTACTCACTTGTAGACTGCAAGTTTTTCAACCTGGATGCCTGCCTTGCCACCAGTTGGCTCGGCGAGCACTTTTCCGCATACTACACAATCCACTTTCGTGGATGCCTTGTCAAAGACCAGCTGCTCATTTTCGCAGTCCGGGCACTTGACCTTGATAAAAACACTCCTGTTTTCCCTGTGCTGGCGTACCATATCGTATCTCACTCCGTCAGTTCAAATTTCGCAATTCTGTATCCCGGGCGGAGATGTGCTTTCCCGCAGGTCTTGCACCGGTAACGGACATTGATCTTCTTGGTCGGTTTGTCCCCACCGGGTACTTTCGAGAATTTCCCCATATTCCCGACATGGCCTCTTCGTGCCTTCTGCCGGTCAATCCAGTGGAGCCCGGTCGTCTTACTCTTCTTTACCTTTTCGACCTCGTGCTCCTGATGATTCCTGCAAAATGGGCAGTAGGTCTTAAATTTGGCGGGCATTTTCATGAGATTTACACCTATGGAAATAGTAACAAATACCAGTATTATTTTCCCGGAGTGATATTTAACACTATGTTG
>CAIKOD010000117.1 GCA_903828975.1 uncultured Methanomicrobiales archaeon
GCTCCCCGATCATCTCCATCGATCGCATGGCAAAGGTCTCTGATATCGTCGATATGATGCTGAAGAAAAATATCAGTTCGGTACCGGTTGCAGAAAAAGGCAAGTTGATCGGTATGGTGACCCGAATGTCGCTTGTGAACGCGTTGTAAATTACTTCAGGCTCTCTTTTTTCCGCTCTGGAAAAATCCGATCTTCAGGAAATCTTCATTTCTAAGTTATTTTAATCTAACAATCTGGCTGTCGTATTTAAGGTGCACTCGTGTTTTTATGAGCCCTGACCGTCGTTTCGTTTTCCCGCACCCCTGTGGCGATATTATATAATGGCTGATAACCATGATCCTTTCAACGAACACTCGTTCAAAAATATTACATGGTGGTATATGGTTGTCCCGTTGATCGACCGGTTCCGAGCCGATCCCCGCACCCCTCTTCTTCTCGTATCCGGGACAGCATTGTTCGCCCTCGCCCTCAACCTGTACGGGCTGCTCATCGGGATCACCATTGTCATTTCCCACCTCCTGTATCTTCCCATAATCCTCGCATCTTTCTACTATCCCCGCCGTGGCGTGTGGTTTGCGATGGGAATTTCTGCAATCTATTTTACGATGATTGCAGCGACCCGGTCAGGGTATCCGGAGGACCTTGTCTCGGCAGCAGCCCGGTGCGGCATGTTCATTGTGATCGCGTTTGTCGTCTCGTACCTATCCTTACGTCTGAAGGAAAATGAACAACGTGTTGTCCTTGCAAAAGAGGAATGGGAGCGGACTTTTGATGCAGTGCCGGATCTTATCGCTCTCATTGATCTCAACCATAAAATCATACGGGTCAACCGGACCATGGCAGAGAAGCTCTGCCTCAGACCCGAACAGGCAGTCGGCCTGCATTGCTATGAAGTGATACACTGCACAGATGCCCCGCCCGATATCTGCCCCCACCTCAAGCTCATACGGGATGGGAATGAACACACCAGCGAAGTCCATGAAGATCGCCTCGGGGGAGACTTCCTCGTTAGTGTCTCCCCGCTGCGCGATGCAGATGGAATCATGATTGGGAGCGTGCATGTAGCACGCGACATAACAGAGCGCAGGGTGCTGGAGCAGGAGATGGCATCCCATAACCGGGAGCTGCTAAGCGTTAATGAAGCGCTGGAGCAGGTAAATAAAAAACTCAACATCCTGTCATCGGTCACCCGCCATGACATCCTCAACAAAATCACGGCGCTGCTCGTCTATCTCGAGCTCTCGCAGGAACTGACCAAGGACCCTTTCCTCCTCGAGTACATCCATAAAGAGATCGACACAATCCGGTCGATCGAGCGCCAGATCGATTTCACGCGGTACTACCAGGACATCGGGGTGCGATCACCAGAATGGCATGACGTCTCATCAATTATCAGGAGCGTGGCGGCACAATTGCCGCTGGAAGCAGTCAATCTTCAGGTGCACCTTGACGGCATCTCTGTTTTCTCTGATCCCCTGATCGAGAAAGTCTTTTACAACCTTATGGAAAACTCGGTCCGGCACGGGGAACAGGTTACTGCTATTTCGTTCTCACTGCAAAAATCAGCAGATGCCCTGACGATCGTGTATGAAGATAACGGGATCGGTATCCCGCCGGAGAATAAGGAAAAGATCTTTATCCGCGGGTTTGGCAAACATACCGGCCTCGGGCTGTTTTTGATCCGGGAGATACTCTCCATCACCGGCATCACAATTGCAGAGACCGGAGAGTACGGGAAGGGAGCCCGGTTCGAGATCAATGTACCCAAAGACAGGTTCCGGCAGTCAGTGCCATCGACTGATGGTCAATAGCCGGCTAATGAGCGGTTCCGGAGTAACCTGGAGTCCATTCGAAGAACCCTTTGGGTTCTTCTCGATATTCATCCCTCATTACATTCGGGATTCATATAACACAAACAGTTATAATCCCCACCCAACCATATTATA
>CAIKOD010000118.1 GCA_903828975.1 uncultured Methanomicrobiales archaeon
CACCTACTGAGCACGCAGCCATATGCAAGTATGGGTGGCGAGAGTCACGGCAATGGCACAGAAACGGCACGGCCTGTCATTAGCAATGATGCGACCGAGCAAGGGGGTTAAAAATCCCCCCGTGCGAGAAGTGCGTCACGCACGAGATAACTCGCAGAGCGTAGGGACAGGATACGATGAAACGGTGAATCCCTGCGGGTGCAAGCCGGAACAGGGCAGACGGGTAGCTCAGTACCTGCCCAGGTAGGCGCGTAGCTGAATGCCGCAATGAACAGAAGGAGGCTTACTCCTCCCACTCATTTCTTCTAAACGGTGATATGGGAAGATAATTTAAGGAAATATCACTATCAGTAATAATTATGCATATCCCTACTCCCAAAGAGATCAGGTCACGGAGGGAAGTGCTCCAGATGCGACAGACTGAACTTGCCCGGAGAGCGGGAGTCAGCCAGTCAATGATCGCCCGCATCGAGTCCGGGAGTGTCGACCCCCGTGTCAGTACCTTAACCAGGATTCTCAATGTGCTGAACAGTTCAGTCAGGCACCGCGTTACCGCGTCAGATGTGATGCATACACCCGTTTTCGCGGTAAAACCGATCGACCCCATAACCACGGCTGTCGAGATAATGGACAAGAACAATATCTCGCAGCTACCGGTAATAGAGAACGGTGTACCCGTCGGATGTATTTCAGAGACCGCTATTGTAAATGCAATTGAAGAGCAGCGGCTTCATAAAAGTCATATCTATTCTGCGAATGACTTCATGGAGTCCGGGTTTCCTACCGTCCCTCCTGATACTGACGTGGAGACAGTAGTATCAATCCTCCAGCACCACCACGCAGTGCTTGTCCTCGAAGGCGGACGGGTGCAGGGGGTTATTACAAAACATGACCTGATCTCCCTGATAGTCCGCCCGTAGGTGCGAGTCCGGCAGTTACCGGTAAAAAAGGGTCAGATTATCATCTTTAAAAGGTGACACACTAGATTTTTGAGACGAGGTCACGCAGGACTGACTCGGGGTCTTTTGCCTTGACCACACCCGAGGCAAGCAGGACACCATCAGTCCCGAGATCGATGGCAGTCCTGACACAATCCCCTGTCTGTATCCCTGCTCCGGTTAATACCATGACCTTTGGATTCACTAACCGGACCGCTTCTACAGTCTTTTTTATTATGTCAGGGTTTGCCTTCGCAACCGATACGCCGCTCCCGATTAATTCAGGCGGTTCAACCGCCACATAGTCAGGCGAGAGGGCTGCAGCTGCGGCACTTGCTGCTTCGTTATTGGTACAGACGACGGATACCATGTGCGCTGCACGGAGTGCTGATACCGCGGCATCAATATCGGCAAGCGTGAGCCGCCGTTCTGAATGGTTTACAAGGGACCCCTTTGCACCTGCCTGTCTGAGTGCATCTGCGGTGATGGTCCCCGTATGGGCCCCTGGCTCTATCCCGTCAACGTGCTGGGCAAATACGGGGATTTCATAATGCCGTGATATTGGATGAATATCGAGATAGGAGGGTGCGATACCGATTAACACACCGCTATCGACGCTGACAGCCTGGGCAATGGACGCAATCCGGTGCGCATGCTGTCCGGTACTTTCACGGTATGTCTTTAAATTAATCAGGATGAATGGGGCTGCCATGTTCTTTCACCCCCATATATGCATTATTCGATAAAGAACTGCACGCTTCGGAAATGTCAGACAAGATTTCCCCGGAAGGATGCAGACGTGATGCCACCGAGCGAGATCTTTTTCACCGCAGTGAGGAGATCGCTGAATTGTTCCTGGCCGCAGGGCTCACGAGAACGCCTGATTGCTTCCCTGTATAACGAAACCATTTCTTTTGCATAGGCTGGTGTCTTAAGGCGGGCGTCGATGGCAACCGATGAAACACCTGCATCAATGAGTCCCGGGATACTGTCGATCAGGCAGGTCTCGCTTGCGTTCCTGATGTGGGTGTGACACCATGGATCAACATTGAATGGAAAAGTCCTTCCGGTACCATCCTGCAGGCCGAAGAAGAGGTTTTCATTCAGCCCGCCGCATGAATCTTTCCCATGGGGTATACCAGCATGGATGCAGTCCCTGCTATTAAGGACTTCAAGATTACCCTGGACGATGACTTCAAACGCATGGATTTCACCGTGGGAAAACCACGCAGCCAGTGCTGACAAATCGTTGTGAGATAATTCGGGGGACAGGGTCAGGCTGAAAAAGCCAGGTAATGAGCCGGCTGCGACATGGTTAAAAATATTCAGGCCCGCACCCCCGCATACCCGTATTGCAGGAAATATACGACGGACCGTTGTACCAAGACCGGCGCTGTCAACCATGATACCACCGATCCCCGTTTCAAGCAGTTCCGGAAGGACCGTCAGTGACATATCGATATAATCCCTTTCGGGGATTGACGGCCATTTCCAGAATATCTGCCGGCTGCTCCCTGCCATACGCACAAGCAAATCCCTGATCTGGGCAAACATATCCCAAAATGGCCCCTGGTCCAGTGGAACGATAGCTGTATTCCGACACCGGCAGGCTTTAGAACCGGCCCCTGGTTCAAAATATACACGGTCACATCCGGCTTCCAGTGCTGCAATTGCTATTTCCGCCGAACTGGCATAAACCGAGATTTTCATGGGACGAAAACAATGGCCAGTGCAGGGAGCAGGTAGTGCCGTCAGGGACGTGTTAAACAATTCGGCCTTTTCTTCTGCAGATGATAGTTCAACTGGTCCGGGCCTCCATGAAGAGGCAATTGCCGATTCAGCACCCTCGAGGAGATCTCTTCTGAGCTGGTTCAATGCCGATACCGGAGCGTAGAGACCACCAGGATAATGGAGGACGAGGTCATGGACGACAAATGGGGTACCGCCGGTCCTGCGTACCTGCCAGGCGATCTGTTCACTCCCAAGAGGTGAATGTTCCGCAATTTCCATCGGCAGACCGATATGATTGTAACTGACCTGTACCCCGTCTTTACCGGGCATTACTGCATTAATCACGGGGCGTCGCTCTTCATCCCAGGTGATGACAAGGTTAAGGGGGATCGGAAATTGTTTTCCCGTTAGCCCGGGTTTTTCTTTTTTTTCTGCGGTACCGTCATCCCTCCTACGGGTAAGATAGAGGAGGTCCCCGGGTTTTACTGCACTTGAAACCGGGACTTTCAGTCCGTCAGCATCTCTGACAGGCATCCCGTAGAGGATCATCCCGTTTTCAGCTCCCGTGCGCGGGTCTATGAACACTATCCCATCCCCCTGATACAGTAACGTAGATCCTGAAAGCCTGACCCGGGCCAGATGTGCCGGGGGATGATACGATATGACTGTTCCTACCGGGATACCCCTGTGATCAGGGTGGTCCCTGCCCATTATCCCGCGGTGATGCGCACCTTTGAGGTAGCCACCGGTAAAACCCCTGTTAAAGGCAAGTGCAAGTTGCTCCTCTTCTTTATCCAGGGGGCTCCACTCCCCCAAGGCAATGGCATCAATCGCCCTGCGATAGACCGATATTACGGTGGAGACGTAGCGGGGGGACCTCATCCGGCCCTCGATTTTTAAGCTCTCTACCGGGGCGCGGACAATGGATTCAAGGTCCCGGTAACTGCAGAGGTCCTTTGTCGACAGGAGGTACTCCTCATGCCACCGTGTTTTAGAAAGGGAAACAGGCCGCCCGTACGTATCCATCTGCCCACTCACGCAGGCATAGGGTTTCCGGCATGGCTGTGCACACATCCCCCGGTTCCCGCTCCTCCCTCCAATCATTGATGACAGGAGACACTGCCCTGAGTACGAATAGCACAGTGCCCCATGGACAAAAATTTCAAGCCCCACGCCCTGGCACTCCGGGGTGGATGCGATGTCTGATATCTCTTCCAGGGAGAGTTCTCTTGCAAGTACTACCCTTGAAAATCCCAGTTCCCGTGCCCATGCCACACCCTCGCGGCTGTGGATAGTCATTTGCGTTGAGGCATGCAGGGGTAGTCCAGGTGCTATCTCCCGTGCTACCGAAGCGACACCAGTGTCCTGGACAAGGATGGCATCGATGCCCGCCTGGTATAAAAACAATATAAATTGGGCCGTATCGGGAAGTTCGGAGTCACGGACAAGCGTATTGACCGTGACATAAACCTTAACACCCCGTAAATGTGCATACTGCACGGCATTCTCGATCGAGGCCGGGTTAAAGTTTTCCGCAAAATTCCTGGCACTGAAACGGTTCCCGCCGAGGTATACAGCGTCGGCTCCCGCATCGATTGCGGCTACGAGCGATTCTGTTGAGCCGGCAGGTGCCAGGAGTTCCGGGACTTTCATTCGTAACCCCGGCCCACTGCATCCCGGGGGTTGTGCATCACCATGGTATCCGGTTTCCGCGACATTGCGCACCTGACATAAGAATAGGTAAACTGTGTTCTTAATGCTGTTTTTTTTTGGTACCTGCCGCCATCTGTCACCATAAAGTCAACCCGCAAGGCCGGATATCCAGTGAATAAATCCTTCACTTACCGGTAACAGGAACGCTGAAGCTGCACAGAATGTCCCCATCATAACGATAAATGCAATCTTTCGCTCCCATCCAAGAAGCCATGTCACAGCAGGGCAGACAAAAAACCCAACTACCAGCATCCCGGGGACAAGGGCAAAAACCCCGTATTTTTTAACAAGTGGTGATGAACCGTATTTCCCTCGTGTTCGCTCAAGAAAACGGGCCACCCGGGGTGAATATTTCCCGGAATGGTCAAATATTGATAACTGGAAAAAAATAATTCCGGTCGCTACAAGTGAAACAATAATAAATGTAATGGCATTATCCATATCAAGCGCAGTTCCGATGAACACGGCCCCATATTCAAGTATCAATGTCGCTGACATCAGTACCAGGACAGACCCAGGTGGGACCATGAAGAAAAAACCGGCAATAAATGGTGCTATTCCTCCAATAAATAGTGCAATAATGCAATCCCTGGATATCACCCTTGCAGGGAGGCCCGGTCCGGTCATAATGGCTGTTAAGATATAAGAACCCCGGGGGAATATGTTATCGGGAGAGGTACACGGGAAGATGAAGATTGTCGTATCAACCGGTGAGCGGCCAAGTGGGACTCACCTGCTCCGGTATAATCCTGACCTGATTGAAGTTCGACTTGACCTGTTGCAGGGGGACATCCCCGGAGCTGTCCGGGAATGGTATGCGGAGACTGAAATTCCATTAGTCCTGACTCTCCGGAGTGAGCAGGAGGGAGGGGCATTTTCCGGCGATTCTGACCTCTGGATCGAAACCATTACGCCTCTTCTCCCCTATGCGTCCTATATCGATATTGAACAACGGTTCTCCTCTCATGCCCGTTACATCAGGGAGCAGGGAGTCAGCATCATCGCTTCAAATCACATGAAACGTATGCCGTCAATAGAGGAACTGGCCGCAATCGACGACGCTCTCCGTGAATATGGTGATATACCCAAAATTGTCGTCACCCCATCAGATGAACATGACATGGTCCTCTTCCTCTCATTTACTATCCACGCTGAAAAACCGGTGATATCGAGTATTATGGGAGAACATTACCGGTACATGCGTCCGATTCTCCCCCTGTTTGGTTCAGAGTGGATATTCGCGCATGCAGGTGAAGCTACCGCTGCGGGCCAGTACCATATCAGCGACCTCCGGGAAATTTATGCCCGTCTCCTGGCAGGGAACGGGACGGCAAATACCCGTTAATAACCTGCAAAAAATACCTGAAATGGCACGTGGTGTCATCCCACCCCTGTGTTATCAGGGGTTTCCTTTTTTTAGAATGCGCTAAAAAGCGAAAAATCAGGCAGGGTTATTCTTCAGGATGTCCTGAAACCCTGAATATTTCAGTTGTTCAAGGAGGCCGTCAACCAACACCAGCGCGATCATCGCCTCTGCCACCGGGACAATCCGTGGGGCGATGCAGGGATCGTGCCTCCCCTGAACAGAGATCGTTACAGGCATGCCGGTAACCGTCACGGTCTGTTGTTCCCTTAAAATAGACGGTGTCGGTTTTACAGCGATGCGGACGATAATATCTGCCCCAGTGCTGATACCCCCAAGAATACCACCTGCATGGTTGGTCAAAAACCCTTCAGGGGTCATTTCATCGTTATTTTCACTCCCTGACAATGCAGCTGCACGGAACCCTTCACCAATCTCCACGCCTTTCACAGAGCCAATCCCCATCATGGCATGGGCAATAGCAGCATCGAGTTTCCCTGATACCGGGTCCCCGATACCCGGAGGCGTACCTTTCGCAAGAATCTCTACAATTCCCCCGACAGAATTTCCAGCGTCCCTGGCAGTCCTGATCTCTGCTTCCATTTCAGCAGGAAGTGTTTTTCCATGGACTTCTATGACCCGCCCTGATATTGATACCCCTTTGTAGCCAAGAACCTTCAGAGCGACGGCACCTGCAGCAACGCGGGATATCGTCTCTCTTCCGGAACTTCGTCCCCCACCCCTGGAATCCCGGATGCCATATTTTACCAGGTAGGTATAATCAGCATGCCCGGGCCTGAACACATCCTTCAGGGGGAGATAATCTTCGGTTTTCATCTCCTTATTCCGGATAATAAGGGCGATCGGTGTGCCGGTGGTTTTTCCCTCGAATATCCCTGATAGCATCTCCACATGGTCTTCTTCCTTTCTCTGCGATGCCAGATCTGACTGGCCAGGGCGTCGCCTGTCAAGGAGTGGCTGGATATCTGATTCTGTTAACGGGACACCTGCCGGGCATCCGTCTATAACTACACCAAGCGCTTTTCCGTGGCTTTCCCCGAACGTGGTACAGCGGAAATTATTACCAAAGGTATTCACCGGGAACACCCCCTCCAAGGGCTGGCAGGCCCGATACATGAAAAATACCTTGTTAACGTGTTCATATAACATACCCCCGTACAACCGCAGGGAGCACCTCGATACCGGTGAAACAGCGGAACTGGGCACAGGCCTGGCGCACAAACATTTCAGTCCCGGGGATCGTGAGACAACCTGCTTTCCGGGCCGCGACCAGAAGCGGGGTGTCTGCAGGAGTATAGACCAGATCATAAATGGTCATCCCGGGTTTCAGCAGTGAGATATCAACTATTGACCGCATGTCAGACCCCATTCCAACCGGTGTTGCGTTGATGACGACATCAGGGTTAACTTCTGAAAACCCGGACAAGGGTTTGACCAGAACAGAAAACCTTTCTGATAGTTCCTTTGCTTTCGCCTGTGTCCTGGTAAGGATCGTAACGTCCATATCAAGGGACTGTAATGCATACACTGCTGCAGCAGCAGCTCCCCCTGCCCCGATAACTGCAGCCCGTGACCCTTTCAGGTGACTCAGTGGGTCCATTATCCCGGTCCAGTCGGTATTAAACCCGAAGGTTGTACCTTCACACATCACGAGAGTGTTCGCCGCACCGATTGCCCTTACAGGGTCATCTGCTTCATCGATAAAGGCCAGCGCCTCGGATTTAAAGGGGATGGTAACGGAAATACCGCGTATACCTGTTTTTTTCGCCTCCCCGATGATTTCCCCGAAGTCGGGCCAGCATAACCTTGTGTAGTGGCAGTTCAGGCGGTATTGCGAGAACAGGCGGTTAAAGAGAGGGGGAGAGAGACTATGGTTACACGGGTTTCCTGCAACAGCGTAGATACGGGTAAGGGGATCCCGGTCGGGAGATCCAATAGCGGATTCAAGTGCATCGGCCTCTTCTGGTTCAATTGAAGTTTTCCTCACAAATGACAGGAAACCTGCTGCACCCTTACTGGTTAAATTCCCCTCTGCCAGTATATGCCGTATGACCATGGCCGTCTCATTTGCGTCTTTCCGTGTAGTACTAATGCAAAAATCTGCTGATGCAATGTAAAACGGTCTCCTAATGGCCTGGAGCTCATGGATCTCCTCCCTGAGCGGAAGCCTTGTAAGGGAAGGGCGTTCTGTGCGGGCGATCCTCTGCTCAATGGTCCGGTCATCAGCAGTGAGAAGGAACACGGTGCTCCCCCGCCTTATTGCGGCCACGTTGGAGGGGTCCATTATTGCCCCTCCTCCCGTACTGACCACGGATTCAGATACATCAAGGGAGGCGATGACTGCACATTCCTTCTTCCGGAAATATTCCTCCCCGTGCTTCTGGAATATTTCATATATTGTCATCCCGGAACGTTTTTCGATCAGGGCATCTGTATCAAAAAACGGCACGCCGAGCATGTGTGCAAGGAGTTCCCCGACCCTTGTCTTACCTGTCCCCCGAAACCCGGTGAGAACTATTCTTACCATATCTAATCCTCCATTTCCACTGTATCGTACCACGTCATTCCGGTGCAATCCCCCTGATAATTTCAAAGAAATCAGGAAACGACTTGTCCACGCATCCTGCATTTCTGATAGTTATATCCCCCCGTGTCAGTGCCAGTACCGCAGCACTCATCGCAGTCCGGTGGTCATCTCCCGGGTCGACAACGCCGCCATGGAGTGGGACAGGTGTGATACTGATCCCGTCCCCGGTCATACTCGCATTACCCCCGAGTCCGTTCAGGAGGTCAACCGTTGCGTTCAACCGGTCACTCTCCTTGTATTTCAGGTGGGAGGTACCAGTGATGTGGGACGGTGTGGATGCCATGGCTGCAACCATACAAAGTGTCTGTACCGTGTCAGGAGATGAAGACATATCCATCGTGATTCCCGTAAGGTCTCCAGTCCTCTCAACCCTGATACTATCTGCCTGGTACGTAACCCTGCACCCCATCCGGCCCAGTGCATCGACAAACATACGGTCTCCCTGCACTGATCCGGGATTGAGACCGGCCACTTCCACAAAACCCCCGCAAACTGCAGCAATTGCAAAAAAGTACGATGCCGATGAGTAATCACCTTCAATGGTATAATTACGGCCTTCGTAACCTGTGCCGGACCTGATCATGAACCTGTGATATCCCTCTCGACCGGGTTTCACCCCGAATGTCTCCATGCAGTCAGCCGTAATATCAAGGTAGGAACGTGATGCGATATCCCCGGTAACCAGGACTTCGACATCGGCATCGGCATAGGGCGCCGGGATCATCAGTGCAGAAATAAACTGGCTGCTGATAGTGCCTGGAATTGAAACAACCCCGCCCCGGATTCTACCTTCAACAAGGACCGGAGGATACCCTGCGTTTGAAAGATACCTGATCCGGCCACCAATAGAATTGAGCGCTTCCACAAGATGTCCGACAGGGCGTTCCTGCATCCGTGGGCTCCCGGTAAAAATTACCGGTTGAGGGCATAACAACGTAGCTGCGGTCAGGAGCCGGAAGCTGGTACCTGAGTTTTCCATATCGAGGGCCGTCATCTTCTCACAGGAAAAGTGCCCGGAACAACCCCTGATGCGGAGCATTCCAGGCTCCCCGCTTATGCCCGCACCAAGCGCCCGGAGTGCACGGCAGGTGACCCGCGTATCTCCTGAATCAAGAGGATTTGTTATCTCTGAAACGCCATGGGCAATTGCCGCAATAATGAGCGCCCGGTGTGTATAACTTTTTGAAGGAGGGGCGGTGACGCGGTACTCGCACTCCTTCATTTTTGGGAGGGTGATATTCACGGGTTCACCTCAAGACATTTATAACAACCAAGCCGCCGGATAATCGTCAGCTCTTCAAGCTCAGCAAGGGATTCCTCGTACCCGGGCGACGTGGTGATGTCCATGAAAAAAACGTAACTTCCCATACCTCTTTTTGATGGCCGGGACTCGATCCTGCAGAGGTTAATCCCGCGTCTTCCAAACACCGCGAGCAGTTCGTAGAGAAGCCCCGGGCGATCGGTTGCCGGATCAACAATAATACTGCACTTTTCCGGCCTTGATTCCTGCAGCGGGTGATCTGACACCCGGAAAAACCTGGTTACATTGTGGGGGTTGTTCTCTATATGGGAGAAAATTACCGGCAGATTGTAGACCTCTGAAATCTTTTTTGATACCACTGCCGCACCCCTGCGGTCACCCAGCAGTTCAATAGCACTCGCAGCATTGCTTTTTGTAGGGATTATCTCAATACCCAGTTTATCAAGGAATTCACTGCACTGCTCACTGGTCTGCGGATGGGCATAAATCACCGAGACCTCATCCACAGGAAGGAACGATGCAAGAAAATGATGAATCTCAATATAAATTTCCGCTGTTACAAAAACATTGTACCGCAAAAGACCGTCAAGTGAAGGACCTACCCCTCCAGCTTCGCTGTTTTCAACAGGTATCACCCCTTCACCCAGGCCCTGCTCCACGGTTGAGAGGACCGAGCCAATGGCCGGAAGGAGCCGGACCTCGCCGGCTGGAACTAATTTGCACGCAAGTTCATGGCTGAATGTCCCTTCCGGTCCAAGAGCGAACAGGGTCATCGTTTCACCATCGCTTCAATCAGGGAATCTGTCAGGGATGACGCGGTGTTGCAGTAATCACCGAAATGTTCGCTATTTTGGGTAAAAATCTGCTCAAACGAGAGACGTTCTCCCGATAACACGGTTCTTTTAACATCGCTGACAGCATGCTCACATGCTTCAAGTACAGCAGGCACGTAGGGGTTCATCCTGAGCATATCAGCGTATAAACCAGGGTCCTGTGAAAGGAGCCGGCCCATCAGACCGGTCTCTATCTGGTATACGGGACTCATAAAAGGTTCAGTGTCAGCAGGTGTAATACCAATTCTCCGCATGGTCTCAGCCATGCTGAGCGTGATGAAATGTGTCAGCCCCTGGACAACTGCCATCATCCTGTCATGCGCCTCAGGGGTGGTGATCGTTATCCTTGCGCCCTCCCTCTCAAAGATATCAGTCAGCCTGTCAAGATTCTCCTGGCTGCACCGCCCCGGGGTGACAATTATTGTTTGTTGTTCAAATGTCCGGACGGTTGGCCCGAACATCGGGTGAAGCCCGATGACTTCCGCCTTTGAACAGAGCATCTCCCTGACAGGGAACACCTTGAGCGAGGTCAGGTCACAAATAACCTGCGATGCCGTGAGGTGAGGGGCAATGGTCCGGATCACTTCTGCCGTGGTATGGATGGGAACTGAAACGATGATGAGATCGGATTCTGATGCGATATCCATCGCGTTAACCCGGGTATTCCTCCCGGAACGTGCCACTTCGTGTCCAGCCCGTTCAAACACCCCGGAAAACAGGCGCCCCATCCTTCCGGTACCCCCGATGATACCTACCTTCATCATCGTGGTCCCCGGGATACTATTTCAGAGCAGCAACACAGGCACATATTCGTTACCATGATATATTCCATCTTCATTTTTCGATAATATGCTCTTTCACGGCTACCCCGAAATGTCGACCACTTTCTGTTACCGTCCCCATCACGATATCCCCGGTTTTTACGGAGGCAACAGAACAGGCACTCCCATCTTTTCGGACCAGGCGGATAGTCTCGGCATTCTGGAGAATGGCACTCACTTTTCTCCCCTGGTACTCAGCTTCAATGAGCAGGAGCTGACGTAGTTCAATCTTTACTCTCCCCACTGTTGCTTCTTTTGTCCTGCCCTGGGAATCCGAAATCAGTACCCGATCACCGGCCTTAAGATCTGACAGGTATGCGGTTTTTCCCCCGGGCATTGTAGCATAGGCATGAACTGCCCCGGCATTTACACGGAATGGCCGTGGTGAAACATACGGGTTTTCAAGCGTTTCCGCGTGGACGAGGAATGCTCCGGCCGAAGTATTGCCAATAAGCATCCCTTCGCTGTCAGATAACATTGAACAGGTATCCACGCAGACCCGGTCACCCATTCCGGCGGGAGTTATCCTGGTGATGGTAAGGGGAACGATTTCAGCCGGTTGAGACCCGGACTTAAGACGTGACGCAACCTTCCTGACAACTGCAGGGTCCGTTGTTGAGAGAAGAATACCACAGACTCCTTTTTCAAGAACATTCAGGGCCAGTTCTGATGATTCAAGGTCCTTCACGAGTGCAATGATTCTGTCTGACATCGAAACAAGGTTCTCAAGGGGGATTACATTCCAGTCTTCGGTTTCAACGATCACGTATCCCTTCCGTGACAGTGCAACGGCCTCGTTTTCACTCGCTTTATCTCTTATCCTGCAGGTGAATACATCAATTTCCGGGACGAGATCCCCATCAGGTGCAACGGTGCGGACCCTCCCCAGTTCACGACCGGATTTGGCCTGGTCAAGGACAAGGGTATCTGCACCGCTTTCAATTGCTGTTGTCGCAACAGCCTTGTTCCAGGGCCTGCAGTCCACCCAGAACTCCTTCATCCGGACCGCTCCAGTGCGAGGGCGGGTTCCAGGTCATCATGGACCACAAGCCCGAGTGCTTTCACAAATGCACCGGGAGATACCCGCTGGAACGCATTACGGCCGACACAAACCCCGGCACCACCGGCATGCACCGATTCACGGATCATCCGGAGTGACTCCAGGTCACCCATCTTCTCACCACCGGCAACCAGCACCGGGACTGAACAGGCATCAGTAATCTTTCTGAACGAAACAGGATCTCCGGGGTAATTTGTCTTGATCAGGTCTGCACCGAGCTCCTCGGCTACCCTGACACAGTGCCCGATAGCCTGCGGGGAATTGGGATCAATGCCCTTTCCTCTTGGATAAATCATGACGAGCAGGGGCATCCCCCAGCGGTTGCAGTCTTTCACGATCTTCCCGGCAGACTCGATCATTCTCGATTCCTGCGGGGCGCCAAGGTTGATATGGATTGAAACCCCGTCTGCCCCGAGTGCAACAGCCTCCTCAACCGTACAGACAAGGACCTTGTCATTCGGGTCCGGGTTTAAGGAGGTACTTGCCGAGAGGTGGACGATAAGCCCGATATCGCGACCCCGTTTCCGGTGACCACGTTTAACAAGCCCTTTGTGCAAGACGATCGCATTTGCCCCGCCTTCTGATACCTCGGATATGATTTTAGTCATATCAAGGAGACCGTCGATCTGCCCAAGGGTAAACCCATGGTCCATCGGCACAATGACCGCCCTTCCCGTATTCCTGTCCATTATCCTTTCTATCCTGATGTCCTTCCCAATCATAATATTCTTCCTCTCCCTTTTTCCTGGTTAAATTTCTAATCCGCTTTTTTTTGGTCTTTTCTATTTTTCGTAATCCTTCACATCCGGCATTCCGGATGACTTATACCAGCGAGGCAAGTGCTTCATCAACACTTTTTCTTTCATGGACGATCATTGCCGCAGCATGTACAAATCGTGCCGGGGTCCGGTGCTGGAACGCGTTCCTTCCAATCGAGAGACCGGCCGCACCACCTTCCATTGCTCCTTCAATTAATTCCAATGTCGAGCGGTCATCTGTTTTCTGACCACCGGCTACCACCACGGGTACCGGACAACCCCGGGTCACTTCACGGAAACTATCAGGGTCACCTGTGTACACAGTTTTTACGATATCTGCACCGAGTTCGGCAGCCACACGGGCAGCCAGTTTCACCTGCTCTACGCCATGTTCATCGATGATCTTCCTGCCCCTCGGGTACATCATCGCAAGGAGCGGCATACCCCATTCCATGCAGTCAACCGCAATTTTTCCCAGGTCTGAAAGCATTACAGCCTCAGAATCGGCCCCGATGTTCACATGCATCGACACCGCATCGGCCCCCATTTTCAATGCGTTCTGAACTGTGTTGATCAGCACTTTTTCATTGGGATCAGGTCCTATCGACGTGCTGGCCGAGAGATGCAGGATGAGCCCGATATCACGGCCTGTTTTCCGGTGGCCGTATAATGCGAGGCCCATATGGCCCAGCACGGCATTGGCCCCCCCTTCCGCCACCTGGTCAACTGCGTTACCAAGATCGATCAGGCCATCTATCGGTCCGTTCGTGACACCATGGTCCATCGGGACAATGATGGTCTTTCTTGTATTACGGTTCATGATGCGTTCAAGACGAATATCTTTCCCTCTCATAGTAATCCTCCTCCCCTGCCCAAACGGTCAGAAAATTGATCCGTTCAGTATGGGAGATACCTAAAACTATAGAAATAACGATAATAGCCAGGAATTGCTGATACTTTTCTTACAGCACCTGCTGGTTGAATAGTTCGATTAAAACAGGGTCCCTGCACAGGACTACCGGATTTCATGCATCGCGGATGTGCTCTGCTGGTCGTGATAAAAACACTCCCGGGCAAAAAAACATTCACCACACATTGTCTTTTATGTGAGCATTGCCAGTATTTAAATAAAGTGGTCCATTTATGGCATTTATATGAAATCCTGTAAAAAATTCATGGCAAGATATGGGTCAATCTGGCCCTGTTTGGCCCGTGTATTCAAGACCAAAAAATAAAAATAATTATTTTTTACCTTTTTTAATAGAGATAACATCCCCGAGCGTGGGCACTACGTTCCCGGGTTTTTTCTTCTCACTCTGATCTTCCGGAATGTCAAGGAGGCGGATCTCAAGTGTTTTTTCGAGCATCCGCCGCACGTCATCTTCAGGGATCAGGTCGCCATTTTCAATCTTTTTAATTAATAGTTCCCTTACTTTCAGGTCCATGGCGAGGTCTTTCTGTGACCAGCCCCTTTGCATTCGGGCATACTTGATCCTCTCACCGTAATCATCGACTATGTCCCCTTCTATCATGTCAAACATATCACGTCGTGTTTTTGCAACCGGATGGGGTACCGGGGGTGCATTTGCCGGCCGGCGACCAGTACCGGGTCTTGGGGTAGTCCTATGGGGCTGCTGGATTTCAACACCATAATGTTCGCACTGGGGACAGACCTGGAGCTCCGCGCTCTCGACCCTGACATTTTTCAAAGCGCGCGCATTTGCGCCACATAATTCGCACTGCATAGTCGCAAACATCTTTATAGTCATTTTTCCCTATATATCTATTTGAGGCACACAAATGGCAGAGACTGCCCGCCAGCCACCGGAGCCGCAAAACCCGGAAGAATTATACCGGTACCTGCTGGAACGGGTAACAAGCATGGAATCACGCAACCTGGAGCTTCGCGAGCAGCTGCGCCAGATTGAGTCAGATAAACGATATATCGAGACCCAGAAAATCCGCTACGAGCGGGAGGTAAGGAAGTTAAAGAGCGAGATTGAACAGCTCCGGAGCCCTCCGCTGGTTGTCGGGACAATTACGGATATAATTGATAACAACCGGGTAATCGTGAGGAGCAGTGCGGGCCCTCGTTTTCTTGTAAGAAGCTCGCTCTGCATCGACCAGGAGAAACTCAAACCCGGTTCACGGTGTACCCTGAACCAGCAGTCACTTGCAGTGGTGGATATTCTGCCGAGCAGTTTTGATTCACAGGTCTATGGCATGGAGATCGTGGAGACCCCGATGGAAAGTTACAGCGATATCGGGGGTCTTGAGCAACAGATTACTGAAATTAAAGAGGCAGTTGAACTCCCCCTTAAACGGCCTGACCTGTTCGAGAAAATCGGGATAGATCCACCAAAAGGAGTACTTCTCCACGGACCACCTGGGACAGGAAAAACCCTGCTCGCACGTGCAGTTGCCCATGAAACAAATGCCCATTTCCTACGGGTTGTCGGGTCAGAACTCGTCCAGAAGTATATCGGTGAAGGGGCACGGCTTGTCCGGGAACTATTTGAACTGGCGAAACAAAAGTCCCCGACAATCATATTTATTGATGAGATAGATGCAATCGGGGCGTCCCGGACAGAGGCGACAACTTCAGGAGACCGTGAGGTACAGAGGACACTTATGCAGCTCCTTGCAGGCATGGACGGGTTTGAACGCCGGGGTGATGTAAAGATCATCGGGGCGACGAACAGGATCGATATCCTTGACCGGGCACTGCTCAGGCCCGGCCGTTTCGATCGTATTATCGAGATCCCACTCCCGGACGCATGCGGCAGGCTCGCGATCCTGAACGTCCATGTCCGTGACATGAATCTCGATGAATCAGTGAGACTTTCTGAAGTTGCCAGACTCACCGAGGGTAAAAACGGGGCAGACCTAAGGGCGATCGTGATGGAAGCAGGGATGTTTGCCATACGGAAAGAGCATGATCATGTTACCCATGAGGACCTGATTGCTGCCATTGAAAAAGTTGAGGCAGACTTCGACCGGCAGCGGATGATCAGCACGTTCGGCGCAATGTTCGCATAAGCCTCCTGCCCGGGGTCCCTTTTTTTCTTTTCCCGGCTTTGTTGAAACACATATGAACGGGAAGTTCACACCCGGACGATTGAAACTGGCTCGTTCAAAATCTCCTTATTTTGGGGTCCGTTCAGGCATTTTAATGGGAAACCCCCTCAATCTATTTTGTACATTTAGGTTATTCCTAAATTTAGTCACGCTCCCGGGGCTCCGCCCCGCCGCTTTGGCGGCCCTGATCGGGACAGGGTATGATCTCCAAATTTCTGAAATTTCCTTGAATGTCCCAATTGAACCCTGCCAATGGAAATCTTGTTGGGGGTTGGGCAGGGAGGGGGGAAAGCCCCTCCTGTCTGAGCAGTTCTGTTAATTTTTTTTATTACGCATCGGATTTCTACCGAGCCCTTTTTCCCTCAACCTCAGCATCATAAGAGCGGGAAAGGTCAACCCGATGGTCGCAATTAATAGCCATCAGGGAGATATCAGTGATGATTCACCTACATCTGAGGAATTCCCAATGCTGTACCGGACTGTCCCAAAAACCGGCGATACCTTATCAATCCTTGGCTTTGGCTGTATGCGCCTGCCTTTGACCCGGACTCATACGATAGACGAGAAGCGGGCAATCCACCAGATACGGTACGCTATTGATAACGGGGTCAATTACCTTGATACTGCACCGGCATATCACCTGGGCCGGAGTGAACCCCTACTTGGTCGTGCACTTGCGGACGGGTACCGGGAAAAAGTCCGGATTGCGACCAAGTTACCACCATGGTCAGTCAAAACCAGGGAGGATATGGACTATATCCTTGATGGCCAGCTGGTGAAACTTAAAACTGGTCATATTGATTATTACCTCCTTCACAGCCTTGCCAAAGAGAGCTGGGACACCATGCTCCCCCTTGGAGTCCTTGAATTCCTCGACTATGCAAAGTCATCTGGTAAAATTATCAATGCCGGATTTTCATTTCATGGGGATCTTGTTACCTTCCGAAAAATTGTCGATGCGTATGACTGGGAATTCTGCCAGATCCAGTATAATTTCCTTGATGAGCTGAACCAGGCCGGGACCGAAGGGCTGAGCTATGCAGCATCGAAACACCTTGCAGTGATTGTCATGGAACCTCTCCGCGGTGGCAGTCTTGCAGGGCTGGTCCCCACCCAGGTAGAGGAGATCTGGAAAGAAGCACCTGTCCGGCGGACTCCGGCAGAATGGGGGCTCAGGTTTGTCTGGGACCACCCGGAGGTGACCGTTGTCCTTTCGGGAATGAACCACGAGTCCCATATTAAGGAAAATCTGAAGATTGCTGGAGAGGCAGAACCTGGCTCTCTGTCCCCTGGAGAACATGCCCTCATCGCAAGAGTACGGGATACGTATACCAGCCTGATGCAAGTTGGATGCACCGGTTGCGGTTATTGCATGCCATGCCCTGCAGGTGTGAATATACCTGAATGTTTTGCCCTTTACAACGGGGCATCAATGTTTGGAAACCGTCGTGAATACGCTTTTCATTATCTCACCCGCCATGGCGGGATAACAGGGGACAGGTCATATGCAGGGCTCTGCAGGAATTGCGGAAAATGTGAAAAAATCTGCCCACAGCACCTGCCGATCCCTGCATACCTGAAAGAAGTTTCCGCTAAGATGGAAGGAAGGACAATGGGTATAAAAGTGGCAGTATTAAAAAGCGGCCTCGGGATGCTGGGTTGTGCGGGAAGATTTATCAGGATTTTTTCCCCTGATAAGATAACACGGAGAGACACAAACCAGGAAAAAAACTAAGGATTAAGGCTTTATTGAAATACACATGAACGGAACGTTCATGTATGTTATCACAGAGCCAGGATCAATTCTTTTCACGGGGCTCCAGGACATATATCGGACGTACAGGACTTCGATACCTGTTAATGAAGAGAGTTTTGGTGCTGGAATACAGGGTCCCGGTGCTGATTGCCAATGTATCCACCACCTATCAGGGCCATATTTTTCCGCCTTTTACAGATGACTGACCCCTGAACAGGCTTACCGCGGATCCGTTGGTAAAAACTACCGAATTGTTAATATACGCAAAAACAGATACGTATTTTTTAAAGAGGATGTGAAAAAGCATGGGTTTTATGTCAGAATTTATGGAATTTCTTCAGGAATATAAGATCATCGGCCTCGCGATCGCCTTCATAATCGGTGTCGCTGCATCAGCCCTCGTAAAGTCTTTTGTTGATAACCTGGTTATGCCTGTTATAGCGGTATTAATTCCCGGAGGTGCCTGGAAAACCGCAACAGTTATCATTGGTCCAATGGTAATCGGCTGGGGCCCGTTCCTTTCAGATCTGATTTACTTTATCATTGTCGCACTGGTCGTCTTCATTGTCGCAAAGAAAGTGCTGAAAATGGATAAAGTCACCAAAATGTAATTTTTTCCGGATTTATTCAAATCCTGCGTGTTTGGATAAAAGAAGAGAACATACATAGACAGGGGGGGGTTTTATTTCCTCCCTGTCCCACCCCGATAAGATATCCTACGGGCTGGGTTCATCTGCAGAATTCCAAAAAAATTCAGGGATTCAAAGACCATCCCTTATCCCAACCAGAACCCTTTTTAATTGTTAGAGATCTTGGGGCACGTTCCTGAGATAGTCAGACCTGACACCCACATAATGGGGCTTTGTTGAAACCCTCTAAATCTATTTTGGTCATCCGGTTATTCTAAAATTTAGTCACGATTCCCGGGCTCCGCCCCGCCGCTTTGGCGGCCCCGGTTGGGATAGGGTATGATCTCAAAATCTCTGAAATTTTTCTTTGAATACCCCAATTGAACCCTGAAAAAGAGTATCTTGACGAGGGTGGGACAGGGAGGGGGTGAAACCCCCTCCTGTCTGAGCAGTTCTTTTAATTTTTTTATTACGCGTAGGATTTCTACAGAGTCCATAATGGATTTACTTCCGGATTTATTTTTCATTTGCACCGGTTTTCTTTTTAGAATTGCAGGGTTTCAAAGAATAGTGTGTGGTCCCTGGAAATCATGGGAAAGCCAGGTGGATACCTGCACCGATGGCCAGCCCGAGAATCAACGTGTACGTCGTCACCAGGACAACCGTCTTTAACCCCATCTGCCGGTAGAGGACGGCAATCGTGGATATACACGGGACAAACAGTACACTGATTATAGCCCAGGTATACAACTGGACCTGGGTCATTACTGTATTCAGTGCAGGCGTACCGGCAAGGACCACCAATGCCCCGAGTGCCATCTCCTTCCGGAGGATCCCGAACATAAGGGCCGTTGTTGCGTAGGCAGGAAGCCCGAGCACCATTGTTGAAAATGGCGCGATAAAATTCGTAAATGCTGTTATTATCCCATAATACTGCAGTAACCCGAGTATAACACTGCTGAGTATCAGCAGGGGCATTGCAATGATGAGAAATTCAGAAATTTTTCTCCACGATTTTTTCACTACATTACCGGCCTGCGGTGCCCGGAGCGGCGCCATCTCCATGATCATACCAAACCGTTCTCCCGGTGTTATCCGTGAGAGAAACAGCCCGGTAAGTACGACAAGAATGAATACGATAAGGTAAATTGAAAGTGCCCACCAGATACCAACAAAGGTTGCGACAACCCCGGCGATAATCACCGTCCGGGCAGAGCACGGGATCATGGTCACGAGAAATGAGGCAATAAAACGCTCACGGCGCGATGCGAGGAGCCTGATGCTCATCACCGCAGGCACGGTACAGCCGAATCCAAGTATGAGTGGAATTATTGCCTGGCCATGCATGCCTATCCTGTGCATCGCCTGGTCTGCCAGGAAGGCTGCTCGTGTCAGGTAGCCTGAGTCCTCTAAAATTGATATAAAGATATAGAATGTAAAAATGAAAGGAAATGCGATGCCAATCCCTGCCTGAAGTCCAAGGAGAACAGAAATTGAAACCTGCTGGAGGAGTGGTGGCAGGCTGAGCGAAAGGAGCGGTGCAACCAGGTAGGTAGTAAAGAAAGCAACAATAATCCTTTCGAGCCATGAACCTATGGTAAATACCACGATCAGGATCCCGATAAGTATGGCCGCCATAATGGGGATGCCGGGTATACTCTTTGTAAGAAGCCGGTCCAGGTCGAACGCTGGTTTTTTTTGCCTGGTAGTAATTACACGGTCTGCCAGCTGTTCGGCAAAATGGTGACGGTTTGCTGAAATAATCTGGCGCGGGGACATCTTGTGCCGGTTTTCAATCTCGCCCGCGATTGCGGCAGACGAATCAAGCATTTCCTGGTCTGCCCCAATCCCTTCGAGTGAAAGGATAGCAACCGGTCTTGAGACCGGGAAGTTACCCATAATGCTTGTGACAGCAGCCTCGATGTGGTGGTCATACGCCACGGCAACGGTTGCAGGACAGGCAGAACTGAGCGCAGAAGGGAGAATCTGGCCGGTCCCCCTTCCATGGATCGCTGCTGTCATAATGACGGGGCAACCAAGAATTTTCGATAATTCTGTTGAGTCGACAGATATACCAAATTTTTCTGCCTCGTCCGCCATATTCAGGACAACAAGCAGGGGCAGGCCATATTCCGCCACCTGGAGAAACAGGTACAGGTTTCTTTCAAGGTGAACTGCATCCAGTATCGCGATTACCAGGTCAAGTTCATGGCGTTCCAGCATGCCATTGACTAGTTTCTCTTCATCTGAATCCCCGTCAAGCGAATAAATGCCGGGGAGGTCGCAGATTCCAAATTTTTCACGCTGGTAGCAGACATGTCCTTTTTCAAGTCCGACCGTTGTACCGGGATAATTGCTTACCTCCACTCCGAGCCCTGTCAACTGGTTAAAGATCAGCGATTTCCCGACATTCGGATTTCCGATAAGCCCGATCTTCATTTACATTTTCTCCACAAGAATAGTCCCTGCGATCTCAGGTGATAACGCGATGTCGCATTCCTTAACCTGGAGAACTACTGCGTTGTTATGAAGTTTTCTCTTTAAAATAACCACTTCCCCGGGAATTACCCCGAGGTCGATTAACCTGTGAAGATACTCACCACCCGTGATCCCCATGACGGTCAGGGGAATGGATTCCGTCGCATCGATGAGAGAACGAAATGTCAGGCCGGTAGATGGTCCCACATGGGGGGCCTTTTTTTCTCCCGGCGTTATGCCTGGATCGGGGGGTTTCGGAGTACTATTGTTCATTGGTTGGCAAAGGGGGGTATTCATCCGGTGCCGGCTTCTTCTGGACCCGGCTTTATTCACGTAGCTGCCTATCCGGTTGATGGCACTATCGGATATGGAATGCTCCAGCACACACGCCTCGTCCGAGGCTGCACGCTCTTCCATCCCAAGGATCTCGCCAAGAAAGCATTGCAGGACACGATGTTTTTTCAGTACACGTTCTGCTGTACTATGTCCCTGGACCGTGAGGCTGATAGCCCCTTTTTCGTCGAAAACAAGGTCCCCCTGATTTTCAAGACTTTTTAAGTCCGCTGATGCGGTATCCTCCCCAATTGACAGGTCTTCCGCGACATCTTTTGCAGAAGGTGTGGCCTGGGCAGCAAGATGCCTCACCAGTACTGCTTCAAGATAATCTTCCCGTTCAGAGGATTCCATACCAATCGTATGATTCAGTTCTATTTTATGGATTTGTTACGGTCACCACACTAATGCCTTCGGGTACTATAGCAGGAATGACCCATTCCTGCTCCGGATTTAGATGGGTAAGAAATAAGAAAGAGATCATGCAGGAAACTGTTCCAGAGGTCCTGCAACAATATAACGACTTGCAATAACGGTTTATTTTACACGTTCCTTTTCTTTTTTATCCGCAAATTCGATCAATTTTATTGCCATTTCCTTTACCGCTTCCCTCGCAGGACTCCCTTCCGGGACCAGGGACACCGGTGTCGCCGCAAGGTCCGCAGCTTCCACGGCAGGATCATAGGGGACCACTGCGAGGGGGGCATCCTCAAAAACCCCTGCAGGGGCTACACCGCTTTTATACCGGTTAAAAACCAGGTGCATAGCTGAACGGTCGATGCCAAGGTCAAGAGCAATATCGATGATCCGGGAAGCTGTACGAAGACCCCGTGCACCGGGGTCACTCACAATCAGGAGGAGGTCAGGTATGCCTATAGTGCCCCTGCTGATATGTTCCATCCCCGCTTCTGAATCAATAATGATGAACTGGTAATCACGCTCAAGCAGACGCATGCAGGTTTTAAGAAGATCGTTTGCAAAACAATAACACCCGGTCCCTTCAGGTCTGCCCATCGCTATCAGGTCAAAGCCGTCGTCCTCAACGAGCACCTGGTAAAACCGGAACCTGATATATTCAGTGCGTGTCATCCCGGCAGGAATACTCTTCGTGAATGCATCTTCGCGCATCCCGCCAAGGTTTTCCCGTACCTCCACGCCAAGTGCCTCATGAAAATTTGCATTCGGGTCAGCATCTACCGCAAGCACCGGTGCTTTCCCAAGACCGATTAGGGCCCGCACCAGCAGGGAACTAATTGTCGTTTTTCCTGTACCCCCCTTACCTGCAACGGCAATGGTATACGGGACAATCATAGTTCAGACCACCCGCCTTTATCAGGGCAGGCTGAAAAAAATATATTTCTACGGCCTTTCATTAATTTTATTCCCCCTCACATGGGCTGATATCATAGCGGCTGTTTCCATAATGTTACATGATTCTGTTTCGGTGGCGAATCGTATTCCACAGCTTGGGGTTATTATTGATTGGGCATCAAATAATTTTTCCGGGATATATGAGGTCACTTCTTTCCTGATGCTCATGTAGCGTTCATACAGTGATTCCGGGGTTTCCCCGGAAAAAACACGGTTATCGGCAGGCACAACACCCCATGCGACAACACCGCCCCGTTCAAGGTAGGTAAAAAGATCATCCCTGTACAGGAGAAATTCCTTCGTCGTCGCATAAGCATCAAACGATACCACACCCGGTTCAAGGGAAAAAATAAAACTCCAGTCGGTATTACTGCAGCAATGAATGCCTATGCTCCCCTGGAGCAGATCTGCGATATCATGCCAGCCTGATTTGACGGTATCCATGTCTATCGGGACTACCGATGACCCAAGGGCAGCCAGGTACGGTTCGTTCAACATCACCAGGGTATTCGTGCCCCCTGCATTCCAGGTAAGTGTCTGTTCGAGCCAGCGGGCCCGGAGGGCGATCAACTTCGAGAGGACGTCAGCGTACTGGCTGTCATAATATATCGGCCGTTTCTCTGCATCCACAACCTGCATACCAAACGTTACCGGTCCCGTGACCTGGCATTTCAGTGCGAAGGGAGAGAGAAATTTCCTTTTTATAAATTCGTGAAAGCCTGAGGCATATTCCGTTGCAATTGCATAGGGTGAATAATTCCCTTCGATATAATCGAGATAGATCTGTTCCATTACTCCCGAAAGATCCGCTTCACGGTCAACAAGCAGCCTTTCCTCCCTGATTACCCTTCCAGGGAGGCATTCTGAATCACAAAATACAATATTTTCCAGAATTCCCCTGTTGGGGAGTGAGGGTGCATACGGTAACTGCGGGAATATCCTGATCACCTCATCACATGCTTTCACAGGGTCTGTATGCGGAAGGCTCCCTATGCCGGTCGCAAGGCTCCCGGGGGATGCCAGGTGAACCGCCATTATGGTACTCCCGGGGGAATTTTTTTCAACCGGCACTCATCGAGCATTTTCTGGACCCGGGGGAATAATGAGAGGTCTGTGTGGGGAAGGAACGAACTGCCGGTATACTCATCCATAAAGGACGACTCGGCATTCAGTTCGATATAGGCGATATTCTTTGCAATTTCATCAAGTGTTTTTCTTTTTTTCCGGTTGATCAATGCCATATTCGCTCCCTCAACGGCCCCGTTCCCAATATTTCTTATCTGTTCAATGGGGACTTCAGGAATAAGCCCGATCATGATCGCATTTTCCTTGTGAATATAATTTCCAAATGCCCCTGAAAAATAGATGGTTGATAGTTCGTTTCGTGTAATCCCGGCCTGTTTCATAAGAGTTATGCAGGCAGCAAGAACTGAGGCCTTGCTCATAATCAGGTTCTTGATATCATTCTCGGTGATTACAATATCCTTGTTATTTCCACTTTCCTGTTTCCATGCAATGACGTATTCGGGGAAATGGACCCCCTGCCTGATACGCGGATGGATGATTTCAGTGTTGATCCGCCCTGTCCTGTCCACGACGCAGGCCCTGAGAAGGTCGGCAAGAAGGTCGATAAGCCCGGAACCACAAATCCCCATCGGTTTTATGCTGTTTATGGTCTGGTATTGGGGTTCCAGTGTTACCGGATCTATCGTGATGCGTTCAATTGCACCGGGGTTCGCTCTCATCCCAAAGAGGACCTCCCCACCTTCAAGGGCAGGCCCTGCAGCACCGGCACACGAGAACATCCAGTCACGGTTCCCAAGTACCACCTCAAAATTTGTTCCGATATCTACAAGAAGTGATATCTCATCCCGTTCACCCATACCGGACGCAAGGATGTCAGCAATGATATCACCACCAATGAAATCAGAAACGGCAGGGAATAAGAAGACCGAAGCATCCTTCGCAACCTCAATCCCAAGCCTCGGTGCTGCGGTGGTCAGGTAACGCCGCACTACCGGGACATAGGGCTCCTCGATCATGTACGCCGGGTCAATACCAAGGAGGATGTGAGTCATGATTGTGTTCCCGGCAACGACAACCTCATAGATATCCTCCCTGTCGATCCCGGCACCATTCGCGGCAGTGGTGATTGCAAGGTTGATACTCTCGGCTGCAAGCGCCTGTAACTTGGGGAGCCCGTTCTTTCTTGCGAAATTCACCCTCGATAGGATGTCCTCTCCGCAGCTGATCTGGCGGTTATAATTTGATGCAATACCAACAACATGCCCATCAACAAGACTTCGAATATATGCAACGACCGTGGTAGTGCCGAGATCTATGGCAACCCCGTAGAGTTCTTTTCTGGTGTCCCCCTTCTCAATATCAATAATCCGGTACCCGCCAGGTACAAGTGCGAGGGTTGCGGTAACCCTCCACCCGCTGTCACGGAGGACACGGGGCATCCCCCGGAGGACATCAAGGGGGGCATACATTTTCTCTGCCAGGGGACCACCCTGTTTCTGGATCCCCCATACAAGCCTTGTAAGGTCAGGGGACGGGTCTTCAAGTGTCGGGGGTGAGAGCTCGACATAATATTTCCATACGGACGGCTGAAAGGGGGTCTCGATACCAAGAGATTCCATCAGGATTTTCTGCTGCTGGATAAGTGAACTATCAGGGATCATGACATGGAGGTCATCCCTTACAACAGCCTGGCAGGCAAGACATGCACCCTGGCCAAGTTCATCGGCAGTAAAAAATTTTCCGAACTTTTCACGGTCAAATTCCACTGAACCGTTTTTTATGTAGACAATGCATTTTCCGCACTTGCCCTGCCCACCACAGACAACATTCATCTGGATTTGGGCACGCTGTATTGCATCAAGAATCGTACTCCCCGGTTCCACGGTGATCTTCCGGTAACTGGGGAGGAACGTGATGGAAGGCATCTAGATTTTCCACTCCTTTTGAAGGTAATCTCCTATTTCTGCGGCATCACGGGGCCCTACAAGGACTTTCCAGCCGGTCTCCTCTTCGATCTTGCCGGAAAGCGGCGAGGCATAGCCGGGGATAATAAGACGGCGGTGCGAAACAAGATTTTCGAGGTCGAATTTTTTGATGGAGTCCCTGACAAGTGTCTCATTCAGCTTTCCCGCTGCAACCGCAGTAAGTACAGACAACCCCTCGGTGTCAACGATGAACATGTAACAGGGGACCCGGCTTGACTCAAGGTACCCCTGAACGGTGAAGTAGGTCAGTGAGAAGTTTACGGTAAGCAGTACCGGTGACTCTTTCCCCGGGTTACCAACAGGATATATCCCCGGGTTCATCTGGATCGGTTTCTGGGGGTCAGTATAGATGTTCTGGCGGAGGGTAAGTGTCGCTACTGATGATGCAGGCCCAAGTGCCGGGGTCACGATCACTCCTGCGTATTTGTCGATTCCCAGAACAAGCGCCGTGTCCTGCATCTCGTAACGTGTTGTATCAAGGAAGATTGGATAACCAAGTTCTGGTGCAGACCGGGAGATAGATTTCTGCCGGATTTCGGTTGCTGCAGGGACATAGTCCCGGAGTGAAGGGAACGACAGGTCAAGAAGCAGGTCAGTAATACCTTCTGCATTGCAAAGTTTTGTCATCTCGCCCAGCGATTCAAGGTCTTTTGCACTTACAACAAGCGGTGACCCGAATTTTTTCGCAAGGGCACACATTGGTTTGTACGTGTCTTTTGTGGCTGAGTAAATGAGAGGGCGGAAATTTCCGCATTTTTTAAGGCCTTCTTCCTGAACCACGGGGTCCGCAGCCATTAATACTTCGGGAATATGCGTCCCTGTTGCCTCTACAACACCCACTGCCTTTGAAAATACATCCGGATCCCCGCTTTCATTCGTTATTGCAACCCCGGAGAAGGTTAAATCGGTCCCTACCCTGACAAAATGTTCTGATCCTACTCTCCGGGTCACAGATTCAATTTTTTCAGCAGGCCAGATGTCAGATACCTGGAACATGATGCCTGGCGGGTGATAGAACGTTTTTTCATGGCGGAAGACTACAAATTCCTCTCCAACTGCAAACCTCCGTTCTCCAACCCCGATCTTCACCAGCTGGATCGGAGGGCGTGTGGACGCACCAAGAATGTTTTTCGCATTGAGGTCGAGATAGGGACATTTATCTATGTCACCCTTACCACTGGCGAGTTTCATTGCGAAGGTCAGGCAGGTCGGGTCCCCGCACTCTTTGCAGTTCTTTTTAGGCAGTAACTTGTAAATGTCAAGGGCTTTCAGTACCATAATTTCAGAACTCCCCGGGCTTTTTTCCCGCCCATAATTCACGGAAGGCCAGTTTCAGCAGGGGAACCGTCTTTGGGTGCCGTACACAAACAATGGAAGCCCCGGCAACTGCCGAGGAGAGCGCTGCATAAAATTCCCATGCAACGGCTATATCGTCCCTGATAACGGGATCTGCTTCCCGGACTTCTTTTACGCTGAGGGAGTCCATGGCCGAGGCAATCATCGGCATGGCAAGGTCAGTATCCCCCTTTAACGCAGCATAGCGTATCCGTTCCATTACTGAATAGGAATACTCAAACCCATATCCAAGCGACCCCGTATAAGGGTCAATCATAATATGGTCCGCCTTCACGCCGATTTCACGGAGGAGGATATTGAGCTGTTTCGCGAGGTTGATGTCAATTGGTGATTGTGCGACCATGGAATGATTGTAGGCCATCGCTGCAGCGGCAACACTGCGGTACCTCCCTGCCTCGGCAGTACCAAGGAGCAGGCGTTCACCCTGCCCTGCTTCACCGCACCGCTGGAATATCTCTGAGTCGATTGCCGGTTCATTACTCCCTTCTACGACCAGTGGAAGCCCCGTGCCGGATAGTACATCTTCCGTTACCTTTGTAATTGAAGGGAAGTCGTCGAATCCACGGCGTTTCGTACTGGTCAGGTATAGCCGGACAAGGTCTGCTCCGTATTGTTGTTCAGCTGCAGTTGCCCATTCCGGTGTATCAGACACGAGATCACCGGTATATGAAGTTACTATCGGGGACCAGTATGAAGGGTCATCACAGATTTCAAACGCCACAAGCGGGATCGAACCTAGTGATGTTTTCATCCCGATGAAGGGTAGATCTGATTCACCACCGAGGCGGTATGAAACAGACCTCGTACCGTCTTCTGCCTTTGTTGCTCCAAGGACAACGTAACCAATTTTTCCACCCAGATCCGGGCTGTTTTCTGCCATCAGCAATCACCTCATAGTAACGGTTTCATTGCGAGGGCCGGGTGCTGGACTTCGTCGAGAAATGCAACCAGTTCCTCTAAGGTTGTTGCCTTCGTCTCATCGGCAATTTTTTCAAACAGGTCCGGGTGACCAAGTTCATTCAGTTTCTTAACGAGCCGTTCTTTCAGCTCCTCTTTTACCAGTGAGGGGAGCCAGACAAGTCGTTCAATTCCCCCTTCATCCTGAAGAAACCGGTCAGAAAGGATATAATTTTTAGAGATCCCGGCGAAACCAGGTGTCTGGGCTCCACCACCGATTGTCCCTGCAAGCGTGGAAAAAGACATACCGGAGGGTGTGTCCCCCTTGTATTCGCGGTTCACGACCATGATACCGTTCACTTCAGGGAGCATCAGGGCAATGCATTCAAAGCACCCACAGCAGGTCATCGGGTACTCCATGATACTGTAAAGGGAACACCGTTCAACCTCCCCATGCGAGGCTTTCTTTACAAAGCGGTTTACACCTTCGAATTCTCCCTTATCACGGTCAATCACTACCCCTTTCTCAACAGGCTGGTTTGCTCCTGAAGGGGATATTTCATATGCAATTTTACCATCCAGCCAGGAGATTGCGCCGCATAATGCAGGTCTTTCGGGTGTGATAATACAGACATGGTTTGGTGCAAAGGTCTGGCAGAGTGTGCAGGAATAAAACAAATCAACATCGGTATCTTTCATTCCCTGGATGCGCCTGTCGCGTTCCTCGTAAATCCCCTCAGCTTCCTTTTTCCCTGCCAGGACCGCCTGGAGGTCAGTCACCATTGTTACCTGGACGGCGTCCAGGAGGTCAGGGAAATCAATCCTGAACTTGGTCGCGATCAGCTTGCCGATATGCTCGATTTTTATTCCGTTTTTTACTGCATCTTTTGATATTCGTACCCAAATGAGGTCACGTTGTGCAACATGCCATGATCCTTCACCATAATTGACGAAATTATGGATCCTCCGCTCTAAAACAGGTTCAAAATCCTTTCTCATTGATTTTCCTGCGACATCAACGATAATTCCAAGCGGGACTGCTGATCCCTCCTTAACAGACTCAATTTCAGGACCCATAACGCGGATAAGGCCATCTGTTACTTCTGATGCAGGTTTCACGCGGAGCAGCTCAAATGCAGGAGAACGGCCCCCGCCGAATTCCACGTACATCTCTTCCTTTCTTATACTCTTACCTTCAAATGCCGGGGAACATGACATTGGGATCGGGATAGCCGTGACCGTGACCTTGATCCCTTTTCGTTCCATCCCTTCCCTGACCGCGTCCTGCGGGAGCGTAGTGGTCCACTCACCACCCTCGTATCCACCGAGAGAGAGAATAGGGATACCGAGAAGCCGTAGAGCGTCAACCAATGCAATGCCTTCATTATCGAGACCTGGAAATACGATGGCAATCGCCTTTGCACGCTGGTTTGCATAGGCAAGCAGCCTGCCCGGGTCACCCGGGACAACCCCGCCGAACATCAGGGCAACCCGGGTGATAATATCAACAAAATGCACACCATGGATGGATGTTGAACCGAGAGGGATAAGCCGGTACTCAAGTCCCAGTTTGACCGATGCTGACGAGAGAGAGGGTACCACGTCTCCGGCAAGGAAGGTGAGCATGTATTTTTCCTGAAGTTCCCGGCAGATCCGGGAGGCCGTATCGGAGTTCCCGGGGGTGCCAATTACAAGCGCGAGTCCGAGGATACTCCCGTCAACAAGGGAATACCCGAGTTTTCTGAGGACAGCATCCCCGATAAACCCGGTATACGGGGCAGGTTCACGACCTGGACCCTGTTCAGAAAAAGCAAGCACTGACTCACATGCAACAAAGGGGTTTTCGTCGGTGAGATTGTACACCTCGATCGCCTCCTGTGCTGTATGTACCGGGCGACCGGTGAGGGCATAGGCAACAGGCAGGTGATAGGCAGTCTCTTCATACGCAAAGGGTCCCTCTATAGCGTTCAACTTCTTCTTCAGGCTTGCATTGCCAAGCGTTATTGCGGTCTTCATCTCGGTCATCGGCAGATACCTCTGTTACAAGTATTCCATCGCCATATGGTAAATGATTTCGGATAATCCCAATCGTTTGTGAGGGTTTATAATCCAGGTAAACCAGTTTATCACAGTTTACCCGCATTATAACCTGTGCGAAATTGCACTATGATCCGGGACCCGAAAGAACCCGGATAATCGGGTAATAAATTAACACTGTAAACGTGATTGTGTCACCATGAGGTAGAAAACGGTAATAACGGTCACTCAATGAACCCTTAAATACTACCCCTCTCAATGCTAATTGGCAAAGAAAACCTCATGGCCTGGAGGGTACTATGAAAATGGAACATGTAGATGGAAAAAATGAAGGGAAGGTCGTACTGTTTGCACTCTCTACCTGTGGGTGGTGTAGTAAGACCAAGGAATTATTAAAAGAACTCGGAATTGCCTTTGATTTTGTCTATGTCGATCTCCTGCCAACTGAAGAGATGGACGATGCAATTGGACTCATCGAGAAGTGGAACCCGGCCGGATCCTTTCCTACGCTCATCGTCGATGATCGGAAAGCAGTAATCGGATTCCGGGAAGAAGAGATCAGGGGTGCATTCAGCAAATGAACGCGGGGGATATCAGCCAGGATGATGTGGAGAGAAAATACCAGGTACTTGACCGCGAGGCCGGAGAAGGCGGCTACCACCTTGGCCCGGACAATGAGTTTACAAAAAAACTTGTCCGTGGATTGCTAATCAATGAAGGTCGGTATGGATATCCTGCGTGTCCCTGCCGCTTCTCAAGGGGGATAAAAGCTGAAGACCTCGATATCATATGTCCATGTGATTACCGGGACCCGGATCTTGACCAGTATGGTGCCTGTTACTGCGCTTTGTATGTTTCTGATGCTATCCTGTCGAATAAACAGTCCCTTTCCCCCGTGCCTGAGCGAAGGCCCCCGAGGTGTGAAAGAAACAGCAGGAAAACGATTCATACAACCCAGACAGGATCCCTGTCGTACCCGGTCTGGCGCTGCAGGGTTTGCGGCTATCTCTGCGCGAGGGATGAAGCCCCCCTGGTCTGCCCGGTTTGTAAGGCTAAAAAAGACCGTTTTGAAAGATTTATGTGAAACTCCATTCCGGGGGATTTTTAACACATTGCCGGAATAAATGGTTCCCTGACTAAATTTTCTTAATTATCTCTGATTAGCACGGGAAAAATGGTCTTGCAACCAGGTTAAAAAAATATACGGTGTCCCGGTTTTTCCGGGTTTTTTGTTTTTTGAGGGGTGTAATTGGATGGTACGGATGAGGTATCGATCGATTCCTTTTGTGTGGATTATCCGGTACCCGATTGGTGCAATAATAATTAAATGAAATAGCGCTGCCGAAAAGAGAAAATATGACGTTTTTCTCCGGACCTGTTATATCCAACTTCGGACTTCAATTATCTTAATTACTAACATATATACTTATATTACAAACCAATGCCGGAATTTTTGCAGAGGTAAGATGAATATTTCAAGATTTGAGTTATATTTGAAATTTAACTGATAATATCCGGGTCATTTCATGTCCGATAAAAAAATCTTTGAGAATCATCTTGTCTGATAGTCCTTTTATTGAAATATTAGAAATTCCATGGATAATTGATTGTAATTACGGAATACCTGGAATTATCGAGTATTCCATCGTATTGTCAGCAATTATTCTCTGCGCGCGTTATGCTTTCTACCTTGGAACCATTTTTCACTATTTTGCGGGTATATGAACCATCAAATACTCCCAATTCAATGATTTATTATGGCAAATACTATCACCATCGAGGTGATTGGACTCCGTGACTCGTACTGTTCACCTTTTGCATGTGATGAAGAGAGGAGTTGCGGCCTTTCAGACTGTTACCCGATGGGGACTCTGGTCAGGGCATTTGAAGTACTGGAAAAAACACTTACGAAAGAATACGGGGATGCCCTGTCATTGAAACTGACCCTTATTGACGATGAAGTCCCCCCACATATAGAAACAATTATTTCAGAACACTTCCCCCCGATCCCAATTATTCTTGTGAACGGGAAGATTACACCAATCGGACGGGTTTCATTGCCCTTAATAAAAAAAGAGATAGAAAAGTGTCAACCCTGATTATACAATTTTTGTGAGCAACCCGGTGTCGAGATCATAATAAAGGCCATGGACCTGGATACTCTTCGTGTGGATAGCGTCCCTGACAAGGGGATATGTCTTTAAATGTTCGATTTGCAACCTGACATTCTCCTGCTCGATCATCGTTGAACGTTCTTTTATTTCTGCTGGTGTGGCTGGCTTTGGGATCTTCGCATCAACACGCTTTTTTGCATCCATTGCGTTGTTGAGCCAGTTTGGTATATACGCATCATTGAGGTCCTTGTCCAGGGCTTTGATTGCACCGCAATCCGAATGCCCGCAGATCACGATATGTTTGACTTTAAGATGTTTGATCCCGTATTCAAGCACGGTCGAAAGATTCCAGTCATTGAGGGCCGCCATATTCCCGATATTCCTGTGAATAAACAGGGTCCCGGGCATTGAATCCGTGATATGCCCTGTCTGGAGACGTGAATCCGAGCACCCAATCCAGAGTATCTCTGGTTTCTGTCCTTTGGCCAGCTCATTGTACACGCCGATATTTTTCTTAAATTGTACACTCCGGAACTGCTCATTCCCGGATAGTAGTTCTTCAATCGTCATTCAAATCCCCGGATAGCTAATTAAGTTCATTATTAAAAAAATCCTATTTATATTATTTGATTTACCCAGCAGATGAATTGTCAATTGGGTGAGGTGTATATGCAGTCTGGCAGGAAAAAAAAGACGAGAGGAAACGTATCAGCAGGTTCAAGCTAACATAACAAAAAATGCATCTGAATAAAGACCAGTTCCGAGGTTATTATGCCAGGAAATTTCCCGAGAGAACGATTCGTAGAAATAGACCTCATGAGAGGCCTTGCGGTTATCATGATGGTCCTCTATCATGTTCTCTTTGATATTTCATTTTTCAACATCTACCCGTTAGACGTCACAACGGGGTTCTGGAAGATCTTCGCCATGATCACCGCTTCACTTTTCCTGCTGTTAGTGGGGATTTCATTTACTATCAGTGCTGCAAAAGCAGAAGTGACAATGGACAGGCGAAATTTTTTAATGAAATTCCTGAAAAGAGGACTTTCAATACTGCTAATTGCGGTCCTGATAACCATCGTAACATGGTGGTATCTTGGAGAGGGCTATATTATTTTTGGAATTCTTCACCTCATCGGTTTTTCCATTATTATCGCCCCCTTTTTTTTCCACCGTAAGTTGATAGCGTTGTATGGGGGTATTCTATTCATTATTGGGGGAATCCTGCTACAGGCAGTCAGGGGACCATTTATCCTGCTCCCGCTGGGTATACATCCGGCCTCATTTTACAGTGTGGATTATACGCCCATATTTCCCTGGTTTGGTCTCGTACTCATTGGAATATGTCTCGGGGAACTACTTTATCCCGGCGGTGAACGTGGTTATTCATTACCAGAATTCTATTCCTATTCTAAACTGCCAGAATTTCCAGGTAAGACAGTCGCATTCCTCGGCAGACACTCGCTCGCTATCTATATCCTGCACCAGCCGGTTATTATTCTCCTGCTTCACCCTCCATGGGGTTGAAGGGGAAACAGGTAATTACTGGCTTTGTTAAAACGCTCTCAAATCTGTCTTGTGATTCTACGGTTGAACCCTGACCGAAAGTTTATCTTATTGGAGGAAGGGCAGCGTTCAATTGGGGCATTCAAAGAAAATTTCAGAGATTTGGAGATCATACCCTATCCCGACCATGGCCGCCAAAGCTGTGGGGCGGAGCCCCGGGAACGTGACTAATTTTTGGAATAACTTAAATGTACAAAAAAGATTGGGAGAGTTCCCCATGAAAATGCCTGAACGGCCCCCAATATAAGGAGATTTTGAACGAGCCATTTTCAATCGTCCTGGTGTGAACTTCCCGTTCATATGTGTTTCAACAAAGCCGATAATAAAGAAAAGCATGTGGATTTTTGGATCGTGAATTCTGGTATTAAAAAACCTGCAAAACTGGATCAGCTTTTGGAAGTGTAAACACGAATGCCGCACCACTACTTGAATCACCCTTGATACGGTCCTCGACCCAGATTTTACCCCCGTACCGTTCAATAAGAGTTTTCGTAATAAACAGCCCAAGTCCTTTCCCGCTGCCTTTTTCCTCCCCGGTCTGGAACCGGATAAATATTACAGATTTTAGTTCATCCGGTACACCCGGCCCTTCATCAGTGATGGTAATTTTTACGGAGTGATCAGAATAGTCCTGCACGCTTATGATGATATGCACACCCGGGCCACCAAATTTTGCACTATTCCCGATAAGGTTCGTTAAGACTTCTGCAAGCAGGTCGTCAGCCATGACAAGGGTATTGCACTCCTCGTATTCAATCGATGCCGAGGGATAATGCCTGATTTCCTGCTTAATCAGGGTGTCCAGATTAATTGCCTTGAAATCAAATTTCCGCTCCTGTATATGGCGGATAGTATCGAGGTTCCGTATTACTTCACGACTCTTCAGGACTCCTTCAATCAATTTCCCTGCCACATCTTTCTCTTTCCCTGATAGCATTTCTGTGAGCAGTTCCCCATACCCAAGGGAGGCAAGGTTTGCATTATTGATGTCGTGGACCAGGATATCGAGGTACAGGTTGGCCCTCCTGTTGGCTTCGATCAGGTTATCAGAAAGCCGGAGTTTTTGGACTGCACACCCGATCTCTTTACCAATGGATTCGAGGACAACCCGGTCATCCTCTGCAAATGGCTCATTTTTGGGACTGACCAGGCATAGCAATCCAATCACTCTTGATTCACAACTGACAGGAATGATAGCACTCAGTTGTTTCGTATTGAGTTCATTTCCATCTGAAGAGTATGTCGTATAAAGCGCACTTCCATGAAGCACGATGTCATTGAACGGGGGGGTTGCCAACGGGATGCTCAATGGTAATGAAGAGGTCACGCTTTCTTCCCCTGAACGGTAATGGGCCTCGAGGAGATGCCGGTCCCCGTCCAGGAGGTAGATTGCCCCTGAAGTAACAGGAAGAAGTTTTTTAATTTTTCCAAAGGATTTGTCCAGGAGGTCATACACACTCTCTGGATTGGATGTGATCGTGATTACTTCGTTTACGATGCTGAGCTGGTTATTCCGTCGTTTTATTCTCTCTTCGGCCTCCCGGATTGACGTGATATCCATAAAGGTAAAGACCAGGTGGTGTTCCGGCAGACGTGCGGCAGTAACAAGCACAGGGAATGAGGTCCCCTGGCGAGTTAAAAAGGAAGACTCAATATCCGAAATACTGTGTTCATTTTCCAGCCGGCCCATTATTTTCTGAAAAGCAGGTGATTCATCCCAGATTGAAATAAGATGGACACCGGCAAGGTCTTTCGGGAGGTACCCAAGGTTTGCACCCGCACTTTTATTCACTTCTTCGATTACCAGCGTTTCTTCCCGGTCTGATACCAGGACTACACCAGCCTGCGAATCGTTGAAAATTGCCTGGTAACGTGCTTCCTGCAACCGCAGGTTCCCTGAAAGTGCCGATACCACCACTGAAACCGCTACAAGGACATAAAAACTCGCTGTAGCTGTCGCATATGTCAGAGGGGCAAGATCAGGATAGGTAAACTGTGAAACGAGAATTAATTGCAGGATCCCGATACCAACGGCATACAATACACCCTTCTGGGGGTACCAGTAAGCGGCAAGGATAATGGGAAGAAAGAAAAGGAGCGGTGCAAAAATTGAGGCCCCGTTTACCTGGCCGGAAATATCGAATAAAACTGCTCCAACAGTTGTGATCCCAATAACAAGGAGCTTAGTACTATTTTTCTCCACCAGGTCAGTGGTTATATTCATATTTCACCCAAATTGAGATATTTGCCGTTTTTCGGGAAGGATTGCTGCATAGTCCCCTGGGGCTCAAGGGAGTAAATACAACTACCCTTGTTCATGCTGATCTTAATGGCCCTTCCAATATAACTTTACCTGCCACCGGAACCGATCATTGTCCAGGAGGGCCGAACCGTTCCTCTTGATAGTAGCATATGACGAATACCCCGATATACATTATCTGTGGTTACAACGACACGCCGGAACCCTGAAAAACCACAGGAAGCATCACGTAATCACCAGAGAAGTGAGGATTCAGGGATCTTTTGATCAGACCCCATCTTAATTTTAAAACTTTGCTACATTCTACCGGATTTATTCTGGCCACGGCGAATCAGGAGTTGTGCATGGTCAAAACAGCGCTTGGCTTCTTCATACCTCCCCAGTTCCTTGAGGCAGACCCCACGGTAATTCCATGCATAGACATGATAGGGATTCAGGTTCAACACGGCATCGAAACTTTTTATCGCCTCTTCAAATAATTTTAAATCCCCATTACTCTTGCCAAGCTTTTCAAGAGCTTCTCCCCGGTTATAATGGACTTCCTCATCACTTGGGTTTATTGCAATAACCTTATTGAAGCACTGTATTGCCTCTTCATACCTTCCCAGTTCCTTGAGACAGATGCCTCTGCCATTCCATGCACCTGCATGGTCAGGTTCAATCTCAAGCACCCGGTCAAAAGACTGGAGAGCTTCCTGGTATTTCCCATGCTTATAGTAAAGGTCAACACCTTTATGGTACCATGAATTCGCGGTTTTCCCAAACATGCGGTCGAATAAACCCGGTGAAGCAGCCTCCGCAGAACCACCTGCCATCTCATGAGTAACACCCGCCGGGATCATATCAGGAGCCGCTTTATCAGGCTTCCGGAATTCGGTGATGTCCCGGATCGATTCAATGGCTCCTATGATCTCACCTTTGGAATTGTAGAGGGGTGTTGCTTTTGCCCAGAGCACCGATTGCTTTCCCCTGGGCTTTGCATTTTCGGTTTCTGCGATAAGCATATCCCCCTCATGTTTACTGATCGAGTAAAATTTCCGCCTGATTTCTTCATCCGGTTTTGTGATCAGGTCAATAAGGATTGGGCGCCGGGTCCCATAAAAAGGAAGTGAATACTCATGATTTCCCTTACCCACGATGGTTTCTGCTTTAACTCCGGTCATCTCCTCCATTGCCTTGTTCCATGAAATAACTACCCCGCCTGTATCGATTGCAAATGTCGCATCAGGCAGGAAATTTATTATTTCAACCAGTAACTTCTCTGATGCCTGCAGATTCTGTTCCACATGACGCCGCTGGAATGCCTGTTCAATCATGTGGGAGAGTTCAGTGAACTGCGCCTTTGGGTCTCCACCTTTCTGCAGGTAATAATCGGCCCCGTTATTGAGAGCATCAATGACCACATGTTCCCGTCCTTTTCCGGTAAATATCAGGAACGGGGTATCATTGCCTTCCGCCCTGAGGATCTTGAGGAACATGATCCCATCCATCAGGGGCATCTCATAATCTGACACAATGACATCGAACTGTCGATTTTTTAAAACCCCCAGCGCTTCAAGCGCAGACCTGCAGGTTTCAACAGCGATTGACCCGGATTTCTCAAGATACAACCGTGTGATTTCCAGCAGGGCCGGTTCATCGTCAACGAAAAGGACCGATATCATAATACATCACCCCGTAGCATCTTAGTCCCTGATCGTCTCATGGGGCATCCCCCTCCTGATGATAGTTGTTACCGTACCTATATATTAATTCATATTCCTTGCTCATGCGACGGCGCGATTCCAAATTTCATCTGATCATTTCAACAGCTGTCCGGATGGAAGTATCACGAAACCACCGTTTATCTGGATCAAATGCATGGTACCGGGAGAAATCTGCAATGTGGCAAGCGAAACTGTTATATTATCTGAAGGAGACAAAAGCTGTACTGAAATTGATATGGCCCGGTTGACTGGTATCATCATATCATAATGCTGATACTCTTAAGATATGAATCACCGGCTGATACTCCCGGCATCACCATCACCCGGACCATATCGTTCAGCTCATTCTCTTATCATTCGAATTCCTGAAGTCTTTTTGGTATCGTGCCTTCTGTTACAAATATAGTACGAAACGCCTTCTGACGGTACCCGATCGGGGGGTTGTGTGAAAAAATGGATCCGTATGACCTCCTCTAAAATATGTCTTGTAGATTTAGGATTACTGGCTCTGTGGAAACGCACATGAACTTCTGTTCATGCGTGTTTCAGCAAAACCTGAAGATCTTTTAAATCATCCCGGAGATTCCAGATAAGTCTCTATCCTCAGTACTTCTCTAAATCACCTTTTTCAAACATAGAGGATTCAACCTTCGATTCATAAACCATCCATTAAATGGGCCTATTTCTGATTGGAATATGGTTTCGGAAACCGCATCGTTTTTAGATTGCAGTCCAAATCATAAGTCGGAAGTGGTCGAACCGGAATCGCGCATCGTCCACGGTCCTTGGTCCTCTTCTTTGGAAAGAGAAGAATATCCATTTCAATGCTACCCAGATATTTTTCAAAAGGAATGCGATAATTGC
>CAIKOD010000119.1 GCA_903828975.1 uncultured Methanomicrobiales archaeon
ATGATACATCACATGTTGCTGCAACAAGGAAATTGATGTAGTGTAAGTCAGAAATCTGGATCCTATTAACCACGTAATATATTCAGTTATTTATATATATTGATCTTTCTATTTGCTTCTGTCTTTGCGTAACTCCTATGATATGGAAACGTAATGGCCGATTGATAGAGTCCGGGAAGAACAGGCAGGTGAAGATTCGTGTTCCGGACCTTGTCCGTTTCGATGGCCATGACCGGGTCTGTTAAAGAAACACTCATAAGAAATAAGAACCCCATCCTGCAACCAGGGAGAGAAGATTGCCGTACTATTCAGAAGCCGAATCGCATGAGCTCAGGTCGAAAGTCGAGGAGATTGTACTGGAATGGCCGGGCGTCTCAAAGAAAATGATATTTGGCTCTCCGGCATATGTCATAGGAAAAACCTGACTTCGCGATGCTGGTAACAGGAGGGATTATCCTGACCCGACTGACTGAGCCGGAGAAGGAGCGGTTACTCAAAGAGCCCGACGTGGGATATTTCGAAGGACACGGGCGTGTGATGAAAAAATGGGTCCGCATCCCGGTTTCTTCACCATCGGACATTGACACCCTGATCCCCTACATCAGGTCGAGTTACGAGAATGCAAGGGACGAGGCACAATAAACGCCCGGGAATTCTTTTCATCCGATAAAACTTTAAAGATCATCGTTTATTGGATGAGTCTGCATGTCGGGCCCGGATGAAGGAGCCGCAGGTATAGGGTGTGAAATAACACTATATGATCCGGTTGCCCTTTTTTTCGCCATTGAACATCCCGGAAGATTGGTGCGGGTGGATATAATTAACCCTGAGATAATATATCCGAAAGAAATCCCATAACCACCTATATCCTCCTGGTCCGCGGTGTGACCCCTTCAGGCAGAAACAAACTACCCATGTCCCGTTTTCGCGAGGTGCTCGAAAAAGCAGGTTTTACCCGGGTCCGCACGTACATCCAGAGCGGCAACGCACTGGTTGATACGGATCTCCCGGCGCATTCGGTTGAAAAACGCGTCCATGAACTTATCAGGGACCAGATCGGCCCTGACCTTGCTGTGATAGCGCGAACCGGGGATCAGCTGGAGGAAACGCTGGGGTCAAACCCATTCAGAGAAGGATACGATCTCTCCCGGGTGTTCTTTGTCTCTTTTGCCGAAACGCCGCCGGAGCAAAAGGTCAGGGGGTTGATGTCCCGGGATATCTCGCCGGAAAAACTTGCATTCGTTAACAATACCGCGTACATGTACATCCCGGGTGTGTATGGCAGGGGGACACTCTCCGGTAATTTCCTCGAAAAGAAGCTCGGGATCTCCGCAACGATGCGCAATTTCAATACGATGAACCGTCTGGTGATAATGAGCAGGGAGGGCCCTTGATATGAATGAGGGCTGACAGAATATTGCGGCCTGTGCTTTATCCTTTTCCGCCCTGCATCTTCTCCGGCTTCCAGAGGCCGATTGCATTTCCTTCGGAGTCCTGGATCATCGCTGTCAGACCGACACCACGGATCTCCTCTTTCGGGAGGATGACCCGCCCACCGAGGATCTCCACATTTGCCAGTATCGCGTCGATGTCCCCAACCTCAACGAAGGTGAGGAGGTTCTCGTTCATGTGCCGTTTATAGAGCCCGCCCGTGTTCAGCTGGCCTTCCTTTGCCTCTCCGGTGACGATATCGTGGTATTGCATCTGGGCCATCATTGCCGGGTCCCCGGAGTTTTCTGTAGGTTCGATCTTCCACCCGAGGAGGGCCTGGTAGAAACGTTTTGCCCGGTCGACATTATTAGCCGGGATCATGAAGTGGGCGATGTTTGCCATGGGCAGGAATGGGGGTAGGGTATATTTAGGGGTTTGGGGAGTTACCAGACAGCTACCATGTTACCGTCGTCCGGCAAGTAGCCAGACGACCTTGTGAGGGGCGGGCATCCGGAGGGGTCTCATAATTCCAGGGAATTTTATCCAGCGGAGTGTTCTGGTAGAGTTGTCAACATGGTATTTCATACTCTGACAGATGGAAACGAAATAGATAATCGTAGTGCCAGACAACTGTCGCCTTGAGTCTGTTACAAGTTGCAACCGGGATGATCAGACACAAACCTGATCCTTTGAAGGGTCCTTCTCGTCTACTAAGTCGGGGACTTGACCGGGTTTGAAAAAATTCACACAGAGATTTCTCTCAAAAAAAGTATGGATATTACCGGATAAAATCTTCAGCCACCAATCGACAGAGCCGGTTACTCTCCACAAGGAAACGCGGGGTTTCACGGGCGATCTTTGATTGTTCGTTTCCCGGTAGATCCTTCGACCAGTCATGGATGATCTCATCGGTAAGTTCCAGATGAAACTGGAGCCCCAGCGTATTCCTGCATGAAAATGCCTGGTTCCGGACCACGTCCCCACGAGCGAGCAATTGACCTCCATCAGGGATTTCAAATGTCTCCCCATGAAGCTGGAATACAGGGAAATGAGTTGGAACGTTAGAAAATATTCCCAATGCATCGTTCTCCCTCGTAAGCATCTTCCACCCGGTTTCATTCACACACGGGAAAACCTTCGCACCGTATGCAGATGCGATGAGCTGGGCTCCAAGACAAATACCAAGAACTTTCTGACCTGTTTTTATGGATCGGCGGATGAGTTCTTTTTCCTGGATAAGCCACGGGAATTCATTTTCGTCATTGACGCTCATAGGCCCGCCAAGAAAAATGAGATGGGTGGCGTTTGCCATTGATGGAATTTCATTGGTTTCGAAGAGATTGAGATATTCGAACGTGATTTTCTTTTCGTTCAGGAATGTTTTGAAATAACCAAGTGGTTCGTTCGGAACATGGCGAAAGGCGACTATATGAGGTATCATAGCACGTTGTTGTCACCTTCAATCATAAGTAATTATAGAGGACCGGACCCTTTGAAAATGTTAGATAGAAACGTTACTCGTGCTACCATTTTTTATATCGATTTGTTTTTCCGTTGATCCCAGGTGACAACATCAGAGAGAACACTCTTAATTCCAGCATCTAACTTATCTACACTTTCACCCTGCATCCCCCACCACCTTATATCCCACACAAGTCTAAAAGAATTGTAGATGAAGATCATCCACATCGCCGACACCCACCTTGGTCTCGCCGCCTTCAATCGCCTCGACCCGGAGAGCGGAATGAACATCCGCGAGAAGCAGATTTATGATAATTTCCTGTCGGCCGTGGACAATATAATCGATGCAAAACCGGATGTCCTCGTCCATGCCGGGGACCTTTTTGACACCGTAAAACCTAAGACCCGGGCCTATACGACCGTGCTCGAAGCGCTGGAGCGGCTCCATTGCGCAGGGATCCCGTTCATCGTCATCGCTGGGAATCACAGCATGGCGAAGACCCGTTATACGGCGTCCCCTTTTGAAGTCCTCTCGTACCACCATTCCAGGATCAAGACTGCCTACCGCTTCCGGTACGAGCATGTCGAGATCGGTGACACGGTCTTCCACCTGATCCCGAACATGCTCAGGCCCGAGGACTACCGCGTTGCGTATGACCAGGTCGAGATCGTGAAAGCCCGGCATAATGTGCTCGTAACCCACGGTCTCACCTCGGCGATCAAGGACAAGCGGCTCGCGACCGTCGCAGAACACGAGCTGGACAGCACGATCCTCTCCGACCGGTTCGACTATATCGCCCTCGGCCACTACCACCGGCAGGTGCAGATTACGGACAATGCGTGGTACTCGGGGTCGCCCGAATACATGGCATATGGTGAGATCGCCGATACGAAGGGCGGTCTCCTTGTTGACCTTGACCACATGTCTGCGAAAACACCTTCCCATGTACCTTTCCCTGCGGATTCCGGCCAGGAAAGCCACGAATATCCACTCGTCCGCCATTTCGCACTCCCGAAAACGCCGATGATCGACCTCGGGACGATCCCTTGCGAAGGCGTGCATGTCGGGGATATCACGAGCGAGATTATCGCCCGGATAACAGACCGGTGCATCCCGGCTCTGTCGATGGTCCAGGTGACCCTCGACGGCATGTCCCGCGAACATGGAAAAGGGATCGATTTGAAGGAACTTACCGGGATAAAGGAGAAGCTCCTTGACCTGAAAATCCGGTCAGCCACAAAAGACCAGGGAGAGATCTCCCCGCTGCAGCAGGACGTAAAAGCGATCGATTATTTACAGGAGTTTTCCTCGTTTGTCGGAAAACAGCAGATGAGTGCCCGCCAGAGGGAATATGTCGCCCAGTGCGGTCTCGATTTGCTAAGGACGGTCATGGAGGACCACAAGGGGGATTCGGAGTGATCATCGAGCGCCTCGTCCTGAATAACTTCAAACGGTTCCGTAAACAGGAGATCCATTTTAAGGACGGGATCACCGGAATCGTGGGGAACAACGGGACTGGCAAGAGCAGCATCGTCGAGGCCATCCTGTTCGCCCTCTACGGGGTGCAGGCGACCGGGATTTCAGGGGACTATATTGTCTCCTCGTTTGCGTCCCAGAAAGAGAACTGCGAAGTGAGGCTGGACTTCCGGATCGGCGGGGATAGTTACTCGGTTATACGCACTTTTAAAAAAGGAAAGACGGTGCAGCATGATGCACGGATCTACCGGGGGACATCACTCCGGGCGACAGGGGTGAGCCAGGTCGAGACCGAGATAAGAAGGGTGCTCGGTATGGGGCCGGTTGACTTCAGGAATACTATCTATGCAGCCCAGAAAGACCTCTTGACCCTTCTCGAAAATACTCCCGGGAAGCGGAAGGAATGGTTCCTCAAGGCGCTCGGCATCGATTTCCTGAAGACAGCAAGCGAGAAACTGCTGAAGGAGCGGATCGATGGAAAGGAAAACGAGCTCCGGCTGAAACAGGGGGAGTTGAACGGGCTCGTGGGGAGACAGGACCCGGAAGAACTGAATATACTCAAGTATTCTCTCGTCGCGTTTCAGGCTTCGATTGTGGAGCTGAATAAGCAGCGGGAGTGCCACTTTAAGAAGAAGATAGAAGTATCGGCAGAATTGGCCCTCTTCTCCGACAAGAAAACGCAATATACACGCCTGGTAGAACAGCAGAAATCCCTCGTCAACGAGACCGGCGGACTCGAAAAACAGCGGGACCAGGTTAAGGCACAGATCGAGACCCTCGCGGGACTGGAGCAGGAATATGTACAGATGGAGCAGCGTGTAGGCCTTGTGGATGAGAAGAGGAAACATCTCGAATCGATCAGGAAACAGAAGGCAGAGTCCGACCAGCTCAAGGCTGAACAGAGGTTTCTGGAAACTGATTCTGTGAATTTCAAGGGCAGGGTAGATACCATCCGGGAAAAGATGGCGATGTTCGGTGAGGATGCCAAACGGCTCGCATCGCTCAGGAGCGGTATCCGGTCGCTGATGCAGATCGGGCCGGATATTCCCGACAGCGACCTGGAAAAGGTGATCACACAACGGGAAGCAGTGTTAATCCATACCGTCGGGACGCTTTCCGCCCGGGCAGCGAGTCTGGAAACCGAGAAGAAAAAACTCAATGCAGATTGGAACACGATAAAAAATGCCGGTGCAAATGGCATGTGCCCGCTCTGCCGGCAGACGCTCGGGAGTCACTACGCCAGCATCGAAGAGGAGTTCACGACCCGGCTGAAACAAATCGAACAGGAGGTACTGCAGGTACTGGAGGAACAGGGTAAGGTTTCCGTGGAGAAAAACCGGATCGTGGACCAGAAACCGGCACTCCACGAGGTCCGGAGCATCTCAGAGAAATTAAAGGTACGGGATGTAACGGAAACCGAGCTAAAAGATCTGGTCGCACAATTGGAGGCCAAAGAACTCGCCATCCGGACACTCGCCACCCGGATATCATCTCTGGGCTACGATGAGTCCACGTTCGCAAAGGCCGAAAAGGACGTAAAAGATCTTGACCAGCTCCACCTCCGTTATGTCGAATCCGGGAAAAAGATCGCCCAGGGTGCGGTGCTCAAGCAACAGGTGACCGACCTTGAAACTAAAGTCGCGCAGAAAAAGCAGGAACTTGAATCTCTCAAAGGATTCATCGCCCAGGCGGCCTTTGACCCCGCTATCGGCACAGAGCTTGAACAGGCACTTGCCGGGGCCGAGTCTGCTATCCGCAACGCAGAAGCCGAACTCGCGAGGACTACTGAACGGATCACTCACGCTAATGAAAAAATCGCAAGGCACGAGAACGAGATGGAAGCAATCGAGGGCCTCCGGCAACAGGTCTCGACATTAAAAGAAGAGATCGACCTCCTGCGGCTGACCCGGACGGTGATCGGCGATTACGTTATCTACCTGATGCAGGTGGTCCGGAGCAGGATTGAAGGGGAAGTAAGCCGGATCATCAGTGAGATCACCGGCGGGCGGTACGAACAGGTGCTGCTCGACGAGGACTTCAACCTCCTCGTCCGGGATATCGATAATGATTACGGAATCGACCGGTTCAGCGGTGGGGAGCAGGATGATATCGCAGTTGCACTCCGCATCGCGCTCTCCCGCTACCTCGCCGAACTCCACCAGGTGCACGAGAGCACGCTCCTGATCTTCGACGAGATCTTCGGGAGCCAGGACGAGGAACGGCGCACAAACCTCCTCACCGCGTTGAGGACACAGGAGTCACGGTTCCCCCAGATCATCCTGATCTCCCACATCTCTGAAATGCAGGGCGAATTCACGAATACGCTGGTCGTGGAAATGGGAACAGACCAGTCAAGCAGCATAAAGGAGCTGGCGTGAATGCCGAACGACCCCGAGTACGATGCAGCCGTAAACACCGCAATTGATAAGATCCAGGCGACAATTCCAAAAAATCTCGTCCAGAAATTCAGGGTGGTAAGTAAAATCACCCGCGATGACTTCCAGCCTTGCAACCCGGGAGAATGCGGGGAGATATGTGCGATTGACGGGAGTAATGTCATGTTCCTAGAATCTGGGAGCATGGCCCTCGTCCTCTTCCGTGCAGCCCAGAGTACATTCCTTAATCTCGAACGTGCCAGGAGATCGTTAACACCGTTAACATTCTCAATAATCGGGCCCGGCGTGGAAAACCAGGATTTCCCGGGGCTGTACAAGGACTGCTTCGGTGAGGTTCCGGGGACTCCCGTTGAAAACGAAGACCGTACCCGGGCTGCCGGCATCCTCCGGGATACGATCGAGTACTGGGTCACGCAGACCATGGCCGGGTCGCTTGGTTCCGGTGCACTGCTCCTGAGAGACGGTCCACTCCGTGTCTCCCACGCAAGCCATGACACAGTCCTGACGAGGATAGAGAATACATGCAGGCTCCGGGATATCGGCCTTGCCGGGGTCTCCAAGCGGACAACCGCAACCTGGGGCGGCGGTCATCCTATCCTCCCATCGGTGAACGGGCTCGCAAAAGAACTCGGGGTGAAAGCCCCCTGGTGGATCAAAGTCGATACTGAAATGCTTGACTATGCACAGTTCCCCCGGTGGCAGCACGGCCAGATGTACATCGCCTGCCTGCACCCCCGGGCAAAGTCCCCGCTGAAAATCGACCTGCCGGTGGAGACCTCCCCGTCATCAGTCCGGAATATTATGGACCGGCTCGCCGCCTGCTCGGGTGACGGCCGGATACCCGGGTACCCGTACCCCCTCTTCGATGCGCACCGCACCGTTGTCCTCACCGAAGAGATCGTTGAGCAGGTCAGGTCGGACCTGATGCGCCGGATCGCGGAGACCGGCATAGAACGACAGACCTATGATATCCTGTTCGGAGATTACCATGATGAATTTGCACGATACTGAAACCACCGACTCTTCAAAATACAGGCTTGTCGGGCGCAGCGTCCTCGGCTACCGTTTTATCGCACCCTATGATGCGACACTCTATATCGGGGACATCAAAAAGATCACCGACAAAACAAAAGATGTCACGTTCTTTGCTAAAATCACCGACCTCTCCCATGACAGCAACTTCGCCGACAACCGCTGGGACACCCGGGTCTATGCAGAGAAGTTCTATGGCCTCGGTGAGGACGTGTTCATCGGGGTCGAGGCAGTCCCGCTTGGGTTCGTCGACAATAAAGGCGGGTTCCACAAGCCGAGGACAATCCCCTCGAAATTCTCGACGGTCGAAGACCCGGCAGCAGAGGACTTCAAATTCCTCACCGAACAGATGGGCGAGATAGAGGTCGGTTACATGCGGAGCGGCCAGGACATCATCAGGGAAGTGGCAGTCCGGATCCCCGCAAAAGTCCTACCCCAGCATATGGGTGTTTTCGCGACAACGGGGATGGGCAAGAGCAATTTCATGAAGACCTTCTGTGCATCGTGCATGAAACACCAGAAATTCGGGCTTTTAATCGTGGACCCACATGGAGAATATGTGAGCGGCGGTAAGTCCTCGACAGGAGAACCGACAAAAGGGCTCGTCCATTATACTGAAGGAAGGGATGGTCTCGCAATATTCACTATCCGGGGCGATAACGACCGTAAGCGGTATGGGATGAACACCCTCTACCTTGAATATGACGATTTCCGGATCAGCGACCTCTCTATTCTCCACGACGTTACCGGGCCCCAGCATGACATTATCGAGGCATTCGCAGATATTAAAGGAAGAGAGATTATTGAATTCTTCCAGACCGTCGATCCAGCCATCTTCCCGATAAAAGATACGTTGGCAGCGGGGGTGAAAGAGGGGAGTCTGTCATGGAAGATACGGAACTCCATGGGCGGGCCGGTGATGGTAATAAAGCGGTACATCGACAACCTCGTCAATGGAAACAAGGCATTCTTCCGCCAACAGGGATCATCCGTCCCGGATATCCTTGCAAACCTCCATGACAACCGGGTGGTCCTGATCGATATTCCTGACATGAGCGAACGGAGCGAATTGTTCGTCCTCTCTATCATCACACGGATGATCATGGAGAAACACCGCTCAGAGGCACGGGGCTTCGGGATCGACGACCGGCACGAGGCATCCCACCAGGTCCTGATCACGATCGAGGAAGCACAGCGGGTGCTCGCAAGCGGGGGGTCTTCCACGCAGGTTTTCAGGGAATGTGCAATGGAAGGGCGGAAATTCGGGGTAGGCCTCTGCGTCATCACCCAGCAGCCGAAAAACGTCGATCCCAAGGTACTTGCACAAATTAATACCTTTGTCGTAATGGGCCTTGGGGACCGCGGTGACCGGGACATCATCATGGGCAGTGCCAAGCAGGACCTCTCGCGAATGGAGATCGAGATCCAGACCCTTGACAGGGGTGAGGCGATCATCAGCACGATAGGTATCCCGTTCCCGGTCAGCACCCGCATTCACAGGTTTGAAGATTATATTTCGGAACTCAACCTGGAAAAGAAACAGAAAATAGCGGACGGGCTTGATAGCGGGTTCTGAAAAGAAAACTACTATTTGTAAAATCCGGCTTCAGAAAGGATTATTCCTTTTTTGAAGAATCCTTTTTAACTTCAATTTTTTTGGGAATTTTTCTGATAGAGACACAGTTCACCACAGGTTCACCGGTGAATATGTACCGCTGTATGACCTTCCCCAGCACCTCAACCACGTCATCCTTTTTGATCTCTTCCAGGGGACTCGTGAACATCTTAACTGATATCTCACCAGTCCTGTCACCGACAAGGAATTGCGGACGATTAAGGAACTGGAAATAGGTACGTTCCACGACACCTTCGATCCTGACGACCTGCCCCATCATACCACTGTTGATCATCTTAATCCGGACCGGTCTTGCCTCTCGTTCATATTCCGGGACAAGTTCCATATACTCCTTCTGGCTCATATAATTGAGTGCCATCGGTATCACAAGAAGGAGGAGTACCGCGGGAATGCCGTATATTAGCAACATAGTATTGCCTGAACCGGAATAGGCAAAAGATAAAAGAATTGTGAAGAGAACGACCACCGCAAGCGCGACGATCGATATCCTCACAGTTATATTTCCGATTTTCATCCGGGTTTACTCTACTTTAACGCGGCGATCTCTTTTCTGAACGCGACCCAGTAGATGATACCGACGAAGAACAACGCCCCGACGATATTACCGATTGTGACGATAATGATATTATTCGTCCACATGGTAACCCAGTTGAGTCCGGCATTAATCTTTGTCGGGTCAGTGATGAATCCCTGTGTCAGAATCCCGGCAGGTATGAAGTACATGTTTGCGATCGAGTGTTCGAAACCGCTCGAAACGAAGGCCATGATCGGGAACCAGATCCCAAAGAACTTGCCGACCATGTCGTCAGAACAGATCCCGAGCAGGATAGCAAGGTTGACAAGCCAGTTACAGGCGATTCCCTTAAGGAACGCAGACCACATGCCCGCTATACCCACATAACTTACCTTCGCCGACCCAATTGCTATCGCCCTCGTTCCAAACGCCGTTACCGTTGCAGCTCCGGCAGCGTCCCAGGTAGTGAAGGGGCCGTATGCCATGATGTAGGCGAATAACAGGGAGCCGATAAGGTTACCGACATATACCCAGAGCCATAAGTTGAGGACCTGCATCCAGCTGACCTTGTGGATAAATGCTGCCATCGGAGCGAGCATTGCATCACCGGTAAAGAGTTCAGCACCTGTTAATACGGTGATAATAAGCCCGACAGGGAACACTGCACCAAGAATGAGCTGTGAGAACCCTGCACTTGCCGTTCCGTAGCGCAGTGCAACATCGGTTGCCATGATACCAGTCGAACAGACTGTTGCAAGGGCTGCACCCATTGCGATGTAGGCCCCTGACATGAAACCACGTACTACCATGTTCCATGCGGGAAGGCCTACCTTGTACTTACCAGCGTCACCGGCTTTCGCAACGATTGCCACTGGGGGATGAAATACCATTTTTTTACACCTCTCCGTTTGTCATACCTATACACACCTTAGGAATTCGTTTTTCGTATAGGTTCAGATTAAAATCCTTTGTGGTTTTATTAATAACTTTCTTTTTGTAATTCAGGCTTAAATTGGATTAAATGAATCAAATTAAGGATAGGAGGCCCCCATGAGTTACCCATACCAGTAAACATTGAAGATTGTCAAACAGAACTTCATTAAGGGTTTTTCACACAGGTCTCCGTCTTCCACTCCCATCACGCGAATAATGCCCGAATTCACAATCCAGCAGCATTTCGCCGGAAAACACCGGGCCTTCACTGCATACCCGGAGCCCGGATGGGTCGATGCAGCAGGAACCGCATACACCACAGCCACATTTCATGTACCGGTGCAGGCTGAATTTTCCGCGCTCTTCAAGACCCTCCTCACTGAGGCGGAGGAGTATTGCGGACATCATCTTCTCCGGCCCGCATACACATACCTGCGAATACAGGTCAAGTGAAAGGTCATCCATAGCTTTCATGGCAAATCCCAGGTTACCGGCGGAACCGTCATCAGTCATGATTCTGAGTTCGGTCACCTTTTCCAGGCTCTTCCTGAAGAGGAGTTCATCCGCAGTACGCGCCCCCAGGACGAATGTCGATACTACTCCCGTCATGGCGAGGGGCAGGAGGGGTGCAGCACCTACACCACCCGCAATTGCAAGCGTATCATCCTTTTGTGAGAACCCGTTGCCAAACGGACCCCTGATTCCGATTTGATCACCTTTTTTCATTGATAGGAGAGCTGCTGTCGCATCACCTGCTTTCTGGACAGTGATGGAGGATTGGGAGGATAGTGCCATCGGGACCTCGTCGATACCCGGGACCCAGACCATTACAAACTGCCCGGGATTGAATGAGAAGCGGTGATCAAACCAGATTGTCGATACTGATGGTGTCTCCCTCACGACCTCCGTAATCCGGACACCGGCCGGGAGGCGATCACCCATGCGCACACCCCACGATCTCCTCCGCGGGTATACCATCAGGTGAGTAGAGCGTATCACGAATCGAGGCGAATATATCCCGGTCACGGATCACAGCACTGCCAACCTGGACAGCAGAAGCGCCGGCCATCATCATCTCCACCACGTCGTGTACAGACGATACCCCGCCACAACCGATAATCGGGATACTGCATGCTTCGTAGAGCTCGTACACACACCTGACAGCGATGGGGAATATCGACGGGCCCGACAATCCGCCGAACCTGTTGCCAAGGACAGGACGCATGAGATCGGTGGAAATCCGCATCGCTTTGACCGTATTGATAGCAACGATCCCATCGGCTCCACCCCGTTCGGCTGCAACCCCGCACACAGTGATATCGGTGACATTCGGGGTGAGTTTTACCCACACAGGCATCCCAAGTGATTTGACCGCTTTTGTACATGCCTCGATCATGCCGGGATCGCTCCCGATTGCAGCCCCGTACCCTTCGGCATGCGGGCAGCTCATGTTCAGCTCGACCCCTGACACCCGGCCCTTAAACCAGGAGGCCACCTCGTGGAACTCCGATGGATTTCCGCCAAAAACACTTACAATAACGGGTTTACCTTTCAAGGTGTCTAATTCGGTTAAAAAGTCCTTCGATGGATTAGGCAGACCCATCGCATTGATCAGGCCGCCATTGATCTCGCAAAAACAGGGGCCGGGATGCCCTTCATGCGGGAACGGCCCGATCGATTTGGTGACCACCGCTCCTGCCCCTGTTGCAAGAATACGGGCCAGTGAGGAGCCGGTCGTCCCGAGAACCCCTGCTGCGAGGATAAGATGGTTCTCCATCTGAACACCACCTGCCATAACACTGCCTGTCTTCAGCCTGATCATCCTGAAGAAAGATAGTTTCAATTGTAATTATTTATTCTCGTGAAAACCAATACTAGAAGTCATGACATGCCTTTCGGTACTGGGGGCAGGAAAGATCGGGGGCGAAGTAGCGTATCTCGCATCCGTGCTCGGTATCATCGATAAACTGATCATCTATGATGTAAATAAGCCGTTTCTCCGCGCCCAGGTGCTGGATCTTATGCATGCCGGTCTCGATATCGAGATCAGTACTGATCCCTGGACTGCCACAGAATCGGATATCTGCGTGTTTGCTGCAGGTTTTCCGAGGGATCCATCGGTAAAAACGAGGGCGGACCTCCTCCGCGTGAACCTCCCTGTCGCAGAACAGTGCAGCAGGCCACTCCATGATTATGACGGTGTCCTTATCACCGTGACAAACCCGATAGACGTGAATAACTATTTCTTCGCCGAAGAGACGGGAATTGATCCACGGCGGTGCATCGGCTTCGGCGGACAGCTTGATAGTGCCCGGTATGCAATCGCCCTGAAGAAGAGAGAGATCAGGGGGCAGGCATGGGTACTGGGAGACCATGGCGAACACCAGGTGCCTGTCTTTTCTACCCTCCCTGAGGTGGTGTCGGAAACCACCAGGGATGAGGTGCTTGCTGAAATGCGGGGCGCAAGCATGGAGGTTATAGAGGGCAAAGGGGGAACCGTGTTCGGACCGGCATGGCATATCACCAACCTTATCAGGATGATCAACAGGGACAGCCGTTCACTCATCACCTGCTCATGTATCCTCAACGGAGAATACGGGATCGAGGGCTGCTCACTTGGTGTCCCCGCGCGGATCGGAAGAAACGGAGTTCATAAGATAGAGGAATGGAAACTCGACGACTGGGAACTGTCCCATTTGCAGGTAGCAGCGGAAACAACCCGGGAACTCTGCAGGAACATGGATGTCTGAACCGGTTCCATCAGATCCGCAGCCAGGCACCCGGACGGGACAGGAAGATGCCCCGGCACCAGGTACCCTGAAAATCGGGATAAACCAGGTGGAATACAGCAATACACCGGATGGACCGCTCATTCATATATTCGGACGGGACGAACGGGGGCAGGCACTGCACCTCCAGGTAACAGGTTTTAAACCATATTTTTACGTCCCGGCAGAAGAAGCGGATGGAAAACCGCTTGCACAATCTGTCACAGCTGACAAAGAGAACACCTATTATTCAATACATCGTGAACCATTGCGGCGGCTCTATACCCAGCGACCGGGTGAGGTGCGGGAACTGCGTGAAAAATACCACCACTGCGAGGCAGATATCCCATTTGCGACCCGTTTCCTAATTGATACCGGTCTGACCGGTGGTGTGGAGGCCCCCTCCCCGATCACTGACTACCGGGACCTGAAAAAATCAGAGGTATTCTCCCCGGCCCGCGTCTGCATGCTGGATATCGAGTGCGAGGACGAGCGCGGTTTTCCTGAGCCGGGACGTGACAGGATCATCTGCCTGACTGCCTGGGACTCGTTTGATGACCATTACACATCATTTGTTTCAAGTCCGTGTGGTGAACCCTATGACTTTACTACCAGGATGGCAACAGGGGGCCTGAAGAACGGCTGTTTTGCACACAGGAAGCATACGATCTGCACGTATGCCGGTGAAAAGGTAATGCTCGAAGGGTTAATTGACTACATTAAAATAAAGGACCCGGACATCCTCTCGGGATGGAACTTCGTAGATTTCGACATGCCCTATATCACCGGCAGGATGGAGGCAATCGGGCTTAATTCGACCCTTTTATCAAGGTTGCCAGGACAGACGGAACGAAATGCAGTCCGGGGGCGTGGGCTCTTTGACCTGCTGTCGGGATATAAAAAGATGCAACTTTCCGAGCGGGAGTCCTACCGGCTCGATGCAATTGCCCAGGCAGAACTGGGTGATGCAAAAGTTCGTTATAAAGGCGGGGTGAGTGACCTCTGGAAAAGCGATCCCGAGCTCCTGGTCGAATACAACTTCAAGGACGTGGAACTATGCGTCCGGATAAACCAGAAAAACAGCATTATTGAGTTTTATCGTGAAATCGCGCGGTATGTCGGGTGTCCGCTCGACCGGACCCTGAATTCCTCGAATGTTATCGATATTTATATTCTCAGGAAGGCACACGGGCGCTATGTGCTTCCTTCGAAGGGTTTCGCTGCAGCCAACGAGTTTGAAGGGGCCACCGTTTTCGACCCGAGCCGTGGTCTGCGCTCGAATGTCGTGGTCCTTGACCTGAAATCGCTCTACCCGATGGCGATGATGACAATCAATGCATCGCCGGAGACGAAAGACCCGGAAGGGGAGCTCAGGGCGCCGAACGGGATCAGGTTCCGGAAAGAGCCGGACGGGCTGACAAGGAGTATCATCGCAGAGCTTCTCGGTGAACGTGATGAGAAAAAACGCCAGCGTAACCTCTATGCGTTTGGTTCTCCGGAATATGTCCTTCTTGACCTCCAGCAGAACGTCCTGAAGGTAATTATGAATACCTATTACGGGGTGAGCGGGTATACCAGGTTCCGGCTTTATGACAGGGAAATCGGTTCGGCGGTCACATCGGTAGGACGGGCGATTATCGAACATACGCGAAGTGTAATCGAAAAAGCGGGATACCGCGTGATTTATGGCGATACTGATTCCTGTATGGTCCAGTTGCCCGACATGGGCATTGAGGAAACAATAGCCAACGCCCGGGTTATCGAAAAGGAGTTGAATGAAAGTTACGGGGATTTTGCGAAAAGAGAACTGAATGCCGGTACTCACTACTTTTCTATCAAATTCGAGAAGATCTACGGCAGTTTCTTCCAGGCCGGAAAGAAAAAACGGTATGCCGGCCACCTTACGTGGAAGGAGGGGAAGATTGTCGATGAGATCGACATTGTCGGTTTCGAGATCCGGAGAAGCGATTACCCCCAGATCACAAAACGGGTACAGATGAAGGTGATGGAGATGATCCTTCACGCGGAACCCTTTGACGTGATCAGGAACTACCTTGGGACTATAATAAAAGACTACCGGAGTGGCCGCTACTCTCTTGACGAAATTGGGATCCCTGGCGGGATTGGCAAGCAACTTGCCGATTACGATATTGACGATGCACATATACGGGGTGCAAAGTATGCAAATGAGCATCTCGGCATGGAGTTTTCGAAGGGCAGCAAGCCAAAACGGGTCTATATCAAGGGGGTTAAATCAAAATACCCAAGGACCGATGTCCTCTGCTTCGAATACGGTGACCAGGTACCTCCTGAATTTACCATAGATTACGAGATGATGCTTGACAAGACGATCAAGCAGCC
>CAIKOD010000120.1 GCA_903828975.1 uncultured Methanomicrobiales archaeon
AAATGAGACTAAAAAATGGGAACAAAATCGTAATGAAAATCAAAAGTCTGTGGATTGGCAATTCATGACATCAGATGCACGAATAAAATTGAAAAGGCTTTACCCTCAAATTTAGATGGCCTCGTGCACTAGGAAATTTATTATCGTCTGGAAACGCGGCCCAAAGGATATCTTGTCGGGGGTGGAACAGGGAGGGCGTGAAACATCTCCTGTCTTACGTATTTTTCATTCCTTTTTCTAACCACGCAGGGTTTAAACAAAGCCGATATTTCCGGAATATCTGCGAAAGGCGGCGGATTTATCGTAAAAGGGTAGAAATGTACTGACCCACCAAACGGATACGAAGTAACAATGAACTGCACGGTTTCTGGTAAACCCTTGTTGTCGGGAGGGGTCAGGTCTGCCCTCTGATCCACTCCGCGTATTGCACCCTTAACTGATCACGCTCTTCATGGGAAAGGTCTTTTTTCCTCGTCTTGTGAATATGCTGTTCAAGCTGGGCCACGATATTTTCTGCCACCCTGAAATCTTCGACTTCAAGATAGTGGCTGGCACGCCGGACATCAATTGTGGCCCCGCAGATCGGACATAGTTTCCACTCCTGAAAATGGTCAACATACGTAAAAGTTTTGCAGCCCCCGCATCGTATCACAAGATAACCTGCAGACACGTCACCTATTATTTCATAGCGCATTCGCTACTATGAAATACCCTCACACATCGTCTATTTGACATGTCCATGTATACATAATTATCCATCCCACGGGTAACCGTTTCCGGCCGTCTTACCTCAAACTATCTGACAATGATAATATGTTGCTATGTGAGGCAGGGCTTTTGGGTTGCTGTGCTGGAAATATCATACGATTTCCCGGGGACTGCGCTGAAATCTGCGGAATTTTATTGATAAAACAGATCTCTGCCAAAAACCCGCCTACAGGAATTGAACATTCCTTATTCGAATCTTTGAAATTTCATTCCGGGTGAGAGCACGATCAGGAAATACCTGGATTCAGGTCAACATAATGAAAAATACCAATAGATAACGGTTAATAATTTTTCAAGGTTGCTGCCCGAGATCTTCCTCCCGGCAAAACCAAAAAAAAAGATTATTTCCACATAACATCCAATACTAAAATAAACGCCCCGATGACAGCTGCCACCACAATCACTGAAATGGGGCTGATATGAACTGCCCGCCGGTCTTCACTCTCGTAATAATTGACGAGACCTGCCGACGAGATTAATCTTCCACCCTTATTCTTTGCCATACAAAGCTATTTCTCATTCTCAATATATAAATGGGTGTTAAGGACATTACATGGACAAGGAAGTGACGGTCAGCGGCCATGCCCTTCTCGGCGAGTCGCTTGAGCAGCGTCCTGTCACGATTGTCGTGAAATCAGGCATTATCACGCACATCGAAGATGACCCGCATCCAGGGGATACCTGGATCGTCCCGGCATTTTTTAACGCACACACGCATCTTGGGGATACTATTGCCATGGATGCGAATGCCAGGGGAGACCTTGCTTCACTGGTCACCCCACCGAACGGGCTGAAGCACCGGCTTCTTGCAGCTGCATCGCAGGATGATATGGTTTCCGGGATGCGTTCCAGTATCCAGGCAATGGTACAGAGCGGCACTGCAGGGTGTGCCGATTTCAGGGAGGGAGGTCAGAACGGAGTCAGGGCACTGAATGAGGCGGCCGGGTCGTTACTTCCCGGGCTCGTTATTTTCGGCCGGGACGGGGGCGAGCAGGTCGCAGAAGGTCTGGGTATCAGTAGTTCCAGGGATGTCCCTGACCTCGAGAGACAGGTGAAGGGGGCCCGGGACAGTGGAAAGTTAATCGCTTTTCATGCCGGTGAAAGAGACCCGGATGATGTTGATGCAGCTCTGAGCTTTCGCCCGGACCTCATCATCCATTGTACCCACGCAACCCGGCTGCAGATCAGGCAATGTGCCGATGAAAATATTCCTATTGCAGTATGCCCCCGCTCGAACTGGGCCCTCGGTGTTGCCGGGTCCGGATCAGAACCGCCCATTCATGACATGATCGACCTCGGTTGCCGGGTATTCCTCGGGACCGACAATGTGATGTTTGTCCAGCCTGACATGTTTGCAGAGATGGCATTTGCCCACTATGTGTACCGGATACCCCCTGCCCTGATGATTAAGGCAGCAATTGATGGGTCAGAACTCGGGAAGACCTCGTTTTTCATCCGGGAGGGGGTTCCTGCAAGATTTTTTATGATGAGTCCCGGACAGTCCAATATGCGCTTCACTCTCGACTACCTTTCAACAATCGTAAAACGGGGCTCTTCAGCCAGCATAATCAAGAAGGTTTTTATTTTAGAGAGCTAACTCATAAAGAAGACTATTTTGTGGGGTAACTGATGTTCAGTAAAATACTCGTCGCAATCGACGGATCGGGAATGAGTGGACAGGCACTCCAAACCGCAATAGAAGAAGCCAGAGTATGGAAAGCAGCCCTTCATGTCATTTATGTCGTTGAGACCGGGCTCTTTTCATCCCTGCCGATGGACAACACCTGGGAAATCATGCTATCGATGCTCGAAAAAGAAGGGGGCAAGGCAATAGCTGAGGCAAAAAATCAGGCTGACATAAAGGGAGTGCTGATCACACCCCACCTGAAACAAGGCCATGCAGGTAATGAAATCGTAAAAGCTGCAGAAGATACCGGCGCCGATATTGTGATTGTCGGTTCACATGGAAAAAGCAACGTGGACCGCCTCCTGCTTGGAAGTGTAAGCTCATTTGTGGTCTCAAACTGCCCCGTGGCAGTCCTGGTGGTGAGATCATAACCGAGATGCTGGTTAAAGACTTCATGACCGCTGATGTGGTCAGTGTAGAAATCCCGGGAAACCGGGACGATGTACTTAAAATCCTGAAGAGGACGGGTATAAGCGGTGTACCGGTACTGAAAGGAGGTAAACTGGTAGGTATCATCACCAGGAAAGACCTCCTCCGGAAATCTGAAGAGACCCAGCTCGGTCTCCTGATGACAGCGGAACCTGTTGTCATCAGCCCTGATGCCCCGTTGAGCGAGGCTGCAAAACTCCTCGTAAACCATAATGTCCGCAGGCTGCCGGTAGTAGAAGATGACACGCTTCTTGGCCTGATCAGTATTGCTGACCTGGTCCATGCCATTGCCACGTTGCGGATCAAAGATGAGATCAAGGACGTCTATACAAGCCAGACCTTCGCATTATGGGAAGAGACGCCGTTGCCGGTTGTCGGACGTGTCATGGAGATCTCCGGGTTCGAGGCAATCCCGATCCTTGATGCCGAGAGTAAACTCCAGGGCATCATATCCGAACGTGACCTTATCAGGCATTCGACAATTGAGGACTCAGTTGAGATCAGCGATTTCTCGAACGGTACTGATGATGATGAGTGGACATGGGAGAGTATCCGTGATATGCACACCATCAGTTACGGTATTTCCAAGGTCCAGCTTCCCCCGAGACCGGTTAAGACAGCGATGGTAAAGAATGTGGTTGCAGTCCCGGTTAATTCAGAAGTCAGCGACTGTGCACTGAAAATGAAACGTGCCCGTGTGGACCAGTTACCCGTGATCAATGGGGATAAGAAACTTGTTGCGATGCTTTTTGACCGCGACCTGATCAGGGTGCTCTGCAACCCTGCTATTCAATAAAAACCTTTAAATTTATTGATGTCATCATATAACTCAAGCGCTTTTAGTAATTTTTCCAGCGTTACAATATTTTAGGGTGTTTTATATGAATGAACCTTACCAGGAACCTCTCAAAGGGACGACCACGGTTGGTCTGGTGTTTTCTGAAGGAGTCGTCCTTGCCACGGAGAAAAGGGCAACAATGGGATATTTCATCGCCAGTAAGAAGGCGAAGAAAGTCTACCAGATCTCTGACCGTATAGGAATGACAACTGCAGGTGGAGTCGGGGACGCCCAACAGCTTGCCCGGGTAATGACGGTCGAAAGCAGCCTGTACCAGATCCGGCGCGGGCGACCGATTGCCGTAGGGGCAGCCTCAACGCTCCTCTCGAATTTACTGAATGCAAACCGTTACTTCCCGTATTATGTCCAGCTCCTTGTCGGTGGCGTTGACGAATCAGGCCCTACAATATATTCAGTTGACGCAATGGGTGGTGCGACAAAGGAAGAAGAGATTGTCGCCACAGGTTCAGGGTCACCCGGCGCCTACGGGGTCCTTGAAGACCGGTTTAAAAAAGACATGAACGAAGATGATGCAGTTGAACTCGCGGTCAGGGCAATTAAAGCTGCAATGAGACGTGATGCAGGGTCTGGTGAAGGTATCCACGTTGTGGTTATCACCAGGGAAAGTTACATGGAGCTTGCCGATGAGCAGATCCAAAAGGCACTTTCAGCAATCGCTGCATAATTTCTTTTTTTCAGGACGGATTGAATGCTAATTGAAGATAGATTGAAAGAACTTAAGGATAAGATTAATGAAAAGGTGCCTGCAGGCATCACGGTATCAGACGTGGAATTTGAAGGGCCGGAACTGGTTATCTATACTGACGACCCGAAAAAATTTGCCGATGAGGCGGATCTTATCAAACTACTGGCAAGGGACCTGCGCAAACGTATCGTGGTCCGCCCGAACGTACTGGAAGACCCCGACAGGGCAATTGGTGAGATAAAGGCAGTTGTCGCTGAAAATGCGGGCATCACTGATATCTTTTTTGATGCAGATACCGGGGAAGTAATAATCGAGGCAGAAAAACCAGGGGTAGTTATCGGGAAAAACGGGGCCACACTCCGTGAGATAACAAAGCATATTGGCTGGACACCAAAAGTCGTCAGGACACCCCCGATCGAGAGCTCTACCGTTAAACAGGTACGCCAGTACCTGAGGTCGGTTAACGAAGACCGTAAAATCTTCTTACGTACAATCGGACGCCGTATTCACCGTGATATTACAAGCAAGGACCAATGGGCGAGGGTCACGATGCTCGGCTGTTGCAGGGAGGTCGGAAGGGCAGCATTCCTGCTTACGACCCCCGAAAGCAGGGTATTGATCGACTGCGGTGAAAAGCCCGACAGTAATAACAGCACGCCATACCTCTATGTCCCTGAGATACACCCGCTCTCGCAGCTCGATGCTGTCGTTCTGACCCATGCGCACCTCGATCATTGTGCCCTTGTCCCGCTCCTGTATAAATACGGGTATGACGGCCCGGTCTACAGCACGCCACCGACCCGTGACCTTTCGGCGATGCTCCAGCTGGACTACCTTGATGTGATTCATAAGGAGGACAGGAAAGTTCCCTACTCCTCAAACGAAGTCAAGACATATATCAAGCACTCTATTACTCTCAATTATGGGAACGTGACGGATATCGCACCCGATATTAAACTGACATTCCATAACGCAGGTCATATCCTCGGTTCAGCCATCGCCCATTTCCACATCGGCGACGGCCTCTACAACATCGCATTCACCGGGGACTTCAACTACAGTAAAAGTCGTCTCTTCAACCCCGCAACTGCAAATTTCCCCCGACTTGAAGCACTCTTCATGGAGAGCACGTACGGGGGTTCGGATATGATGCAGCCGGCACGGTCAGATGCAGAGGAGAAGCTGTACGAGACGATCAATGTTGTCCTCTCACGGGGAGGAAAAGTCATCATTCCGGCATTTGCCGTAGGTCGTTCCCAGGAAGTAATGCTTGCTCTCGAAGAAGGGATCAGAAAAGAGAAAATTCCGAATGTCAAGATTTACCTTGATGGTATGATCAAGGAAGCAACGGCAATACACACTACCTATCCCGAATACTTAAACAGTGACCTCCGGAACCTGATCTTCAAGGACGGGATGAACCCGTTCCTTTCAGAAAGCTTTGTTGCGGTGGATTCATCAGACCTCCGCGAGCGGGTCATCAACGGAGACCCCTGTGTAATTATTACAACAAGCGGGATGATGAACGGCGGCCCGGTAATGGAGTACCTGAGCAACCTTGCAGCAGATGAACGGAATGCTCTCGTCTTTGTCGGGTACCAGGCAGACGGTACGCTGGGTAGGCGTATCCAGAAAGGCTGGCGTGAAGTGCCGCTTGGACGGGGCAGGACCATCATAATCAACCTCGAGATCGTCACCGTCGATGGGTTCTCCGGGCATTCAGACAGGAGGCAGTTGATGAATTATGTGGGGCAGGTACAACCGAGACCTGAAAAAATATTCACCATTCATGGCGACGAGAACAATACCATCGACCTTGCCAGCTCGCTCTACAAGCGGTACCATATCCAGACCCATTCCCCTATGAACCTTGAAACATACCGGATGATCTAACAACCCTTATTCACATGAGAGCCCTGATTACGTTATACCTGGGTATTTTCTCAGTCATGGCACTCTCAAATGCCATCGTCCCGGACCTTGCCTCGTACGCCTCCGGGACGGCGTTACAGGGCCAGATATTTTCCGCTTATTTTCTCGGTGCATTTCTTCTGACACTCCCTGCCGGGATATTGTCGGACCGGTGGGGACATACATATTTTATCAGGGCCGGGCTCCTGCTGACAATCGTTTCAGGCGTTCTCCTTCTGATGGACTCATCGGTATATATGACCATCTTTGCGAGGTTGGTAGAGGGTGTCGGTGCAGGCCTTTTTATTGCCTCCGCGATGTCATATCTTAATTCACGTCCTGATCACACGCGATCGATCGGTCTTTTCATGGCCCTGTTAAATATCGGTCTTATCGCAGGTCTGATTATATCAGGTCTGGCCAGTAATGTTTTGGGTTACAGGTCTGCCGGGATAATGTTTTTTCTGGTGGTCTCAATAATTCCCTTCATAATCAGCATTCTCGAACCATTTGACGGACAAAAGGCAGTTCTTCCTTTTTCCAGGGAGGCCCAGGTCATAACAAACCTGGTATATTACCTGAAAAAGTACTTCTGGATGTGGTTTTCTTCGGTGGTCCTTATCGGTATTACCGGCGCCGTGACCGCCCTGTACCCGCAATTTAGTGGTAACAGTCCGGAGACTATCGGCCTCCAGATTTCCGCGATGAACGGCGCTACCGCAATTGCTATCCTTTTAGTATCCCACGTGAAATTTACCCCTATCCCGACAATCCGCATAGCGGCCATTTTCTCTGCTGCAGCGGTGATAGCCAGTTACGTCACTTCTTGGGCATTTATTGTCATCGGGGCTTTTGCAGGGATTATCATGATCGCCCAGCTCGCCTTCCTTGCAGATGCCGGAAAAGAACAGGGGACTTTCATGGGACTGTTTAATACGTCAAGTTACCTTGGGATGACGATTATCCCGTTTTTTGTCACATTTATTGCAGAATTATTTGGATTCTTAACGGCATTTCTAATTACTGCATCATTATGCCTGGTTGTCGCCGGTACCATTGGATTGTGCATGCAGTGCAGGGTTGAAACACAATGCCCACTTTCCTGATAGAGGATGGAATACTCCCTAAATATCAACGGTATAAAGAGCCTTGTATTATTATCCCCGAAATCCTATTTATTAAACAGTTAGATAACAGAGAGATTGGCAGAAGCGATCCCTCGTACTATCAAATCCCCTGAAATTTTAAGGATAAAAGTTCAAGAGTGATAATCAAAGAGCTATGTGATAGTATCCTGCGTATATATTGTTGGCCGAAGGCCCGTCAGGCCGGATAAGACTGGATTATTCGAGGCTCCGGAATAAACGATAGATTGATGCATCATGACAGGAACAAAGACACCACAGGTATCACGGGTCGTTGCGTTCATTGACATCGGTACGAATTCAATCAGGTTGTTTGTTGTCAGGCTGAACCCTGATTGCTCGTATATCGTTCTCTCGAACCAGAAAGAAGCAGTACGGCTGGGTGAAGGGGAATTTGAAACCGGGTTCATAACCGGGGAGGCCATGGACAGGGCGGTCATGGTCGCAGGTAAGTTCGTGGAGCTGGCCCACTCTTTTCGCGCCGAAGAATTTGTGGCAGTTGCCACTTCCGCAACACGGGAAGCCCAGAACAGGTACGAGTTCCTGTCCAGGCTCAGGAAAGAATCACATCTGGATGTACAGGTCATTTCAGGCAGGGAAGAGGCACGGCTGATTTTCATGGGTGTCACTACAGCGATGCATCTGGAAGACGAGCAGATAATGGTCATTGATATCGGGGGGGGTAGCACCGAGATAGCGATAGGGAGGAACGGTGCCTGCAGTTACCTGTCAAGCATGCACCTCGGCACTATCAGGCTGACGAACAGGTTCTTCCCCGAAGGGGTAGTGGAGCCGGTAAGTGAATCCCGGTATGAAGCGATCAGGAATTATATCAGGAATGAGGCCCGGGTGGCGATACGTCAGGCAGGACGTCATCCCACAGATATAGTCGTAGGCAGTTCCGGGACTATCATAAACCTTTGCGATATTGCAGCACGGTTGTTCCACGCCGGTGACCCGAAAAGGGCAGTCCTTTCCGCATCTGACCTAAAAAAGACAGTCCCCGTCATTTGTTCGTTGTCTCTTGCAGAGCGTCGCAAAATACCTGGGATCAATCCTGAAAGGGCTGATATCATTATTGCCGGGACGGCTATCATTGACACGCTTATGAGCGAGCTGAACATCCAGGCGCTTGAAGTAACCCAGAGAGGGCTCCAGGATGGTCTTCTCGCGGATTACCTTTCGAAAATGGAGGGGTTCCCGCTTCTGGGCCACCTTTCTGTACGGGAAAAAAGTGTGCTCCTCACAGGAAGGGCATTTGGTATCAACGAGTATCATGCAAGGACGGTCTCAACCATCGCACTTGAGATGTTTGACAGTGGTAAAACAGTGGGGCTTCACTCACTGGGTTCACGTGAGCGGGAACTTCTGGAATATGCATCTTTTTTACATGATATTGGGTCGCTGATTTCGTTTAACAACCACCACGCACACTCCTACTATATTATCAGGAATAGTGACCTGCTCGGATTTGAACCTGATGAGGTCCTGATAATGGCGAACATAGCCCGGTACCACCGCAAGAAACTGCCACGGAAAAAGGAAATCGAGATGCCAGAACTTGATGAACACGGGAAAGAACTGGTCACCATTCTTTCAACATTCCTTCGCCTTTCAGAGAGCCTTGACCGGCGGCATGCTGCCCTGATCGAACGGGTGTCCTTCACCAGGATCATTGATAAAACGGCTGAACTAGAAATTGTTGCCCGTGAAGACTGCCAGTTTGAGTCCTGGGGGGTAGAGAACGAGGCAAAAAATTTCGAGCGGGCATTCGGCCTTAAACTTGACCATATCATCGTTCTATCCGGTTCACCCCCCGGGACAGGTGCTCCCTGATACAGAAATATTCTCTCTGGCCTTCCCGTCTGATGTTATCTTATACCGGACAACATACCCGGATTATCCGGGAATAGTACGTATCATTCCCTTTAATCCGTTCTCGCTAACTGCACTGAACCGGTTGAGATATGTTATTTCTCCGTACAATTTTAGGGTTCAAAGAATTGAAATTCAGCCCTGGGACCACCATGGCAGGGAGGATTGAAAGTGGGTAACATTTGCGTCCGGCCACCAGGGTTGCATTGTATACACCTGTACACGCACAGTACTACACCTGGAAAACCAGGGAAGCAGGAACTATTTGTTCTTCAGGTTGGGAGAAAAAAGAAAAAAGTGTTCAGGCATTCCCTGGATTGACTCTGTGTTTATTTTTTCGCAATCCCCGTTCTATCAGCACAAGTCCATACAGTCCGGCAGCAATCAGGATTATCGTCGCACCAGATGGGACATCAAGGAAATAGGAGAGGAAGATACCTCCGGTAGTGACCAGGATACCGACAAACACAGAGAGTACCATCATATTCTTCAGGTGGGAACAATATTCCCTGCTGATAGCTGCGGGTAACGTAAGCAATGCGATTACCAGGATAATTCCTACGATCCTGATAAGCATGACCACCGTAAGTGCAACCAGGGACAGCAGAAGAAGGGTAACTATTTCCACAGGGATATCGAGGACCATTGCATACTCTTCATCGAACGTAACTGTGAGAAAGATCTGGTAGCAGGCGATTACTACAACCACAATCATGACCGCAAGGATTGCCATAATCACAAGGTCCCCGACCGGTACGAGCAGGATATTACCGAACAGGAAGCTGAAAAGGTCAGGTGCATAACCGGGTGTGAGTGAAATAAACAGGATACCAATCGCCATCCCAATCGCCCATATTGCACCGATGAGGGTGTCGAGGTGTTGTTTTGCGCGAAGGGACACCATTCCCATGCCGAGAGCACTCACCAGAGAAAAACCAATCGCCCCGAGGACAGGGTCAAAACCGGCATAGTAACCGAGGCCGATTCCCCCGAATGCTGCATGGGAGACCCCGCCTGACAGTGCGACCAGCTTCTTTACCACGACATATGTACCGATAATACCGCAGGTGACACTTGCGAGGAGGCCTGCTAATAGGGCATTCCTGAAAAATTCAAATGCCATTATGGAGATCATGGTAGCCCCTCGTGCGTATGTTTCCGGAATACCCGGTGGGGGACGCCGTGGGCAATCAGTTCAACCGGGCACATATACGCCGATGTCAGCATCTCCTCTGTTATCTCGCCACTATCATGGGTATACAGGTGCCGGTTCAGGCAGGCTACTTTCGTTGCATAATCAGAGACCACCCCGATATCATGGGTAACAAGGATTACGGCCATTTTCTCTTTTAGCGAGTTGAGAATGTTATAAAACTGCTGTTCTGCAGGTGCATCAACATACACGGTCGGCTCATCTAGGAGGAGTGCACGGGGTTCACTTACCAGGGCACGGGCAATAATTGCACGCTGCCGTTCACCGCCGGAAAGTGCGGATATCTCCCTGCCAGAAAGGTCGGAAATCCCCAGTGTTATTAATACTTCTTCGGTAATACGGCGGTCTTCCTGCGTGTACCGTGTGAATACCCGTGATTTATTGCCCAGGCGTCCGGAGATTACCATCTCGTGCAGGGTGATAGGATAATGAAAATCAAACGTGTGGAACTGGGGGACATACCCGAGCATCCTCCGGTTCTCTCGTGGTGTCCCGCCAAATACCTTGATCATACCTTTTTTGGGTTGAATTAATCCAAGCATGAGCTTGACCAGGGTTGTTTTGCCACCACCGTTCGGGCCGATAATTGCATAAAACTCCCTCGTATTAACCGCAAGGCTGATATCTTCAAGGACGGTCTGCCCTGCGATTTCAGCATACACATGGTCGAGTTTAATTGCTTCTGTCAATTGAGACCCGCCCTGGATAGTACCTTCGCAAGTTTTTGTAGTTCACCAGGCATTTCCGGGGCAAGGGGGTCTGCCATGACTACACTGCCGTTGATAGAGTTTGCGATCATATCAGCTGCTCGGCGGCTATATTCCGGTTCTGCGATAATAATAGTAATTCCCTCCCCGTGGGCAGCCCTGATAAGGGACTCAATATCTTTCGAGGTAGCTTCTTTCCCGGGCTGCCCGATTACCACCTGGGTGAGCCCATAGTCACGGGCAAAATACCCCCACGATGCATGGGACGCAATAAACTTTTTGCCCGGTGTTTTGTTTAACACTTCCATGATCTCATTATCCACAAGGGTGATATTTGTAAGATATTTATCACGGTTCGCATGGTAATATGGTTCATTCGCAGGGTCCACGCTGACCAGTGCATCGTACATATGATTGACCATAACGGGTGCATTTTTCAGTGAGACCCAGGTATGCGGATCGGGCCCTTCATGAGAATGCGCTTCAGCCCCCGCACCCGGAACCTGGTTATCCGCATGATTTCCTTCCTCGTGCTCATCTTCACTCAAAAGAAGTGTAATACCTGGTGCTGTTTCAACGACCTTCATACGTGGGTTCATTGATGATAACCGGGACACCAGGTTGTCTTCAAGCGGGAGGAGTCCTCTTCCGATGGTCATATAGATATCAGTATCAAAAAAATCCACCACATCCCTTGCTGAGGGTTCAAAGGTATGCGGGTCAGCCCCCGGAGGTACTGCTACAAAGACTTCCACCCTCTCACCCCCGACTGCCTGTACATAACCTGCTTCAGGTAATACCGTTACCAGGACTTTTATTTTCGTGGAGTTCTCCTTATGGGGCTCTGTCATGGAACACCCGGCAACAAGTGCACTTATTACGATAAGACAGGTTACCACAAGGGCTATTTCGACGCTCTTCATTTTTCCCTCGTTTTTTTTACAAAAATCCCTGTTAATATTGGTACTATACCAAATATTCCCGGTTGGTAAACTACCTGGCGGAAATTTGCGATTTCCCCTTTTCCTGTCTTTTTTCAGGTCCATTGCAACAGCATGGGTCGTGCGAAATCCTTCCGCAGACCCCCATCATCGGGTGACCCATCGAGCGGCACATCGAATCGATGACAACCTTTGAGACTGAATTCTCGAACCGGGCGGCTTCCTCGCAGGCTTCTTCCGGGGTAAGTCCGTAATGGGTGAGTACCAGCCCGAGGATCCGGTGCCTCCTGACGAGGTATTCGGCATAAATTACCCCTTTTCCGGTAAGGCTGGTGGCCCGGTAAGGCTCATGGGACAAGAGGCCCATTGATGTCAGTTCCATGAGGGTTTTGGTCACCGTGGATGGATCAACCCCGAAATATGTGGCAATTTCGGTTGTCTTTGTAGTATCCGGGCTCTCATAAATGAATTTTATATACATTGCCTTTCTCGGTGAAAGGAGGAGGCGGTCGATGTCATCCATCAGGTTAATTACATAGACCACAACAGGTAAAAATATTTTGGAGTGATGCCAACATTTTAAAAAATCTACGCAATATTATTCCACGTTGCTGGATTCCAGTCCGGGAAAAATGCCCATGAACACCTTATCGTGAACTATTTACAGGGCTTATAAAACCGCTATTACGATTTGGCTGTTGTTAACAGAGGAGGATTAGTATTTTCCGCTCTGGTGATATCCTCTCAAGTCCCTCTTTCTATTTGGGTATTCCAAAATTTTATTACGTTCCCGGGGTCCCACCCCGCCGCTTTGGAGGGGCCGGTTAGAATAGGAAATATCTCGGAATCTCTGAAGTATTTATCGGGTCCTAATGATTGAATCCTCCCTGAAAAGTATCTTATCGGGGTGTGGCAGGGAGTGTTTGAAAACCCCTCCTGTTGACGTATTTCATCGTTCTGTTTTTTAAACATGCAGGATGTAAACAAAGTCTATTTTTAGGAAAATCAGAGGGGATATTCCCCTTACAGCCTGTTTGGTCAGTTATATTTTGGAGAATATGACTTTAATTCAATGTTTATTACCATATCGTATCGGGAATTCATTGTGATTTATCCCGGATGTTACTTCCCCCAGGTATAATTGCAATACAAGGAAGACGGTCGTTCAGGAATATTCTTTCGAAATGGCGCTATCCCGGAGAATTACTGAAACACCGCGTTCACCTTCTTCGAACACAACCGGCACACATTTAGCAAAAAAATGCCATTTATGCCCATTAATGGTAATTATTTCCTCGATAACACGTTCATCCCCATTTTCACCCTCTTTTATCATTTGTCTTAATTCAGGACTGATAGATGCCCCAAAACGGGTATGGTCGATATGGTGGACAATAAGGTCTGATCTGGAGACCAAAAAAACTTCAAGAAGCCTGTTATTTACCAGTTGTACAACCATTTCATGGTCCAGAACCATAATAAGGTCTGAGCTCAGATTAATAAGCTCTGAAATTGGTACCCGCTTCGCGATAAAAAAAACTTTGGCCGGACCAAATGTCTTCATATCAACCTGGCCTGAAATGAGCATCCGGTTCAGGTAATTTGACGTTGCATTCCGGTTAAGCGGCAGGATCTGGGATAATTCTTCAATTGTCAACCCCCTGGGATGTTCACGAAGTATTTCAATAAATCGTAAATGTCCTCTTTCCTTTTCCTTTAACATCAGAACACCTAGCTTCGCCCTTTCCAAGATCTTCGGGTAAATGGAATTTTTCTATCGTATAATATTGAATGATCTTTATGCAATGTATTATTACAATATCATAATGCATTACACAAATATATCAAATAATTGCATTACATTGTGGCATAGATATATATATAATAATGATAATTAGTGTATATCACTCATAATCTGAGATACCATGGATGACCTGACATTAGATCAAGGGAAATTATCCGGGCAAAACACAATCCAACTTCAGGTATCAGATAAAAACAGGGAGATCAAAAAATGGCAGGCAATAGCCAGAATGGTGGATTCCAACCCTGATGTCCTTCCCTTCTCCCTCTCAATAACTGAACCGGAAAGACGGTGGGCTTTCTTTGCCCGTGCATCAGGGATATTAAACCAATCCGTAACCAGAGATATTGACGAAGCTGCAGAGATTTCAGAAGCGGTTGTGGCAATATTCTAAAAAAAATGTCCCGGTGAGTGATAGAGCATAAACAGATGTGGAGGTAATAGAATGAAATCATGACTACTCAATCACCAGGTCCGAATCAGTACACCTCTCCTCCTGTTGGTCGTGATAACCAACCTCCTGTGCTGAAAACAATATAATAATAATCTGTTTTTTATGATTTCCGGCTTAATTGAAACTCTATAATCTATCTTAGAGATTAGGGCATTCAAAAATTTAATCACGCTCCCGGGGCTCCGCCCCGCCGCTTTGGCGACCCCAGTCATGATATAAAATGGCCTTTAAATCTCTGAAAGAGCCCTGCCCGAAGGATATCTTGTCGGGGGTGGGAATGATCGGGAGAAAAAACCTGCCTACGCATTTTCCCTTCATTTTTCTGAACACGCAGGGTTTCAACAAAACCCGATATTCTAAAAAAAACAACCTATCTTAACAGATTGGGGGACAACCGTTACCACCACTGCTGGTGGATATGCTCACCAGCAGCCGGCGTCGTTTCCCTTCCCTGTGGAGTCCTTTTAATGAACCCGATCTGTATCAGGTACGGTTCGTACACATCCTCAATCGTCCTTGATTCCTCCCCGACAGAGATCGCGATAGTCTTGAGACCGACAGGCCCACCCTGGAAATCATCTGAAATGACCGTCAGGATCCGCCGGTCAAGATCGTCAAGACCAAGCGCGTCAATACCAAGCAGGGTAAGGGCATGTGAAGCCACCTCCCGGGTTATCGTGCCATCACTCCGCACTAATGCAAAATCCCCCACGCGACGGAGGAGACGGTTTGCAATCCTCGGTGTTCCCCGGCTCCGGCCGGCAATTTCACGGGCGGCATCCTCCGTAATACTGACCTGCATGATACCGGCACTGCGTTTGATGACTTCGGCAAGTTCACCGGGACTGTACAGGTTAAGACGGGAGATCAGACCGAAGCGGTCACGGAACGGCGAACCCAGGAGACCTATCTTTGTTGTTGCCCCGATCAGCGTAAAATGCTCAATATCAAGCCTGATAGAGCGGGCGCCCGGGCCTTCGCCAATCATCACATCGATAGCAAGGTCTTCCATGGCCGGGTACAAAACTTCCTCCACAACAGGGCTGAGGCGGTGGACTTCATCGATAAAAAGGACATCACCTTTCGAGAGGGTGGTAAGAATTGCTGCGAGGTCCCCTGGTTTTTCCAGCACCGGGCCGCTCGTTGAATGGATGCAGGTGCCCATCTCGTGGGCGATAATATGAGCGAGCGTAGTCTTCCCAAGGCCGGGAGGACCTGAAAGCAGGATATGGTCCAGGGGTTTTTCCCGTTTCTGTGCCGCTTCTATTGCAATTGATAGTGTTTCTTTCAGGCCGTCCTGGCCAATAAAGTCTTTCAGCTTTGACGGCCTGATCGTCTCCTCGATCTCGTCCTCTCCGGTCACAACAGCCACGATCACCCGTTCCCTCATATCTTATTCCTCTCTTTCAGGAGTAACAGGGAGGCTTTCAATAATGCCTGCGAATCGACCGGCCCTGTCCTTCTGCAGGTCTCGTCAACAGCAGCGTACGATTCGCGGGAAGGGAATCCCAGTGCGATCAGGGCTTCAGCCACGTCTTCGCGGATATTGCCCGGGACTCCCGGGGATGCCGAAGCGACCGCCGGGAGATGCTCCTTCATCCGGTCTTTTAGTTCGAGTATGAGCCTTTTCGCGTTCCTTGGTCCTATCCCGGAGAGCCTCGTCAGCCTTTTCTCGTCCTCCCCGGTAACCGCCTGGACAAATTCCTTCGCAGGGACCTGTGAGAGGATGGAAAGTGCCAGCTGGGGGCCGACACGGTTCACAGTGATGAGGAGCTGGAATACCTCGAGGTCGAACGTTTCGGAAAACCCGTACAGGGCAAGCGAGTCCTCCCGTACAATAAGGTGGGTGTGTACTCTTTTCTTCCCTGGAGACCGGGAGAGGCTGATGATATCTGTTGATGTCATATTAACCCGGTACCCTACTCCCCCAACATCAAGTACCACAAATCCTTCCCCGGTTGCAACAATTTCCCCACAGAGTTGTGATATCACCAATGTCCCCTCCTGGCCTGGGGGAGTATTCCTGTACACCCGTACCTGTTACTGCAGTATAGTGAAGTCCCGGTTGTTCTTAACAAGGACAGACCCGGGTGAATAAAAAACATAAGGGTAAGAGCTTTCATCCTTATTCCCTCATGGTATGGATATGGCAGAGAGCGATGGAAAGACCGTCCGCGGCATCATCGGGCTTCGGGATTTCCTGCAGGTGAAGGAGCCGTTTGATCATCTCCTGCACTTGTTTCTTGTCTGCCCGTCCTGACCCCGTTATCGCCTGTTTCACCTGGTTCGGGGTATATTCGGTCACGGGGACCCCTTCCTGTTCGCAAAGCAAGAGAATGATACCACGGACTTCGGCAACGGCCATAGCAGACGTGATATTTTTCGAAAAAAATAGTTTTTCAACTGCCGCACACTCCGGACTGTGTTCCAGAAACAGGTCTTTCAATCCGCCATAGAGCTGATTGAGCCTTGATCCCGCTGACATATCTCCCCTGGCAGTCGTTATGCAGCCATGGGTAACATGGGTAGCCCGGTTACCCGTCTTCTCGATTACCCCGTATCCCATACGCGCAAGGCCAGGGTCAATACCTAGTACAATCATGACCGCTCAGAAATGTTATTGAAATAGATTCGCTTATGCGGCGATTAACCTTTTCACCGCGGTGCGAAAGTGATCCCGGGAATAACATGACCGGCTCCGGAATGACCGTAATGTACAGTTACTTTTTCTTCGAAGATTTCCTGGCTTTTTCATGCCATATACCACGGTGTGAGATCAGCCATGCCTGGGCATTGCACGGTGCTTCCCCCTGCAGGGGCCTTACCCTGGTGTAATCCCCGTCCTGATCCAGTATGCGCATATTCACCGTGTCCTTCATGTATACCTTCAGGATGATATCGATAATCGCCCGCCTGATAACCGGGTCGTTAACCGGGAAAAGGACTTCAACACGGCGGTCGAGGTTTCTCGGCATAAGGTCTGCACTACCAAGGAACACCTCCTCGTCACCACCATTCCTGAAATAAAAGATACGGGGGTGTTCCAGGAAACGCCCAACGATACTTGAAACCCTGATATTTTCACTGAGCCCCGGGATACCGGGCCGAAGACAACAGATACCCCGTACCTGGAGTTCCACCCTGACCCCGGCGTCTGAAGCCCTGCATAATATATCGATACAGTCCCGGTCTACCAGTGCGTTGATCTTGAAAATGATTTGCCCGCCACCGTTTTTCCTGTGTAATTCAATTTCACGCTCGATCCGCTCAAAGAGGCCACTCCTTATACTCACCGGGGCGATCAGGAGTGACCGGTATGAATGTACCCGCGAATAGCCGGTGAGTGCATTAAACAGGTCAGCTACATCGGCACCAATCAGGTGATCCCGCGTGAACATGCCGAGATCGGTGTAAATCCGGCTTGTCGAAGCGTTGTAGTTCCCGGTCCCCAGGTGGACATAGCGGATGATCCCCTCTTTCTCCTTCCGCACAACCATGCAGACCTTGCTATGAACTTTGAGACCGGAAAGTCCGTAGACCACATGAACACCTGCCCTTTCAAGTGCTCTGGCCCACCCGATGTTATTTTCCTCATCAAAACGGGCCTTTAGTTCAATCATCGCGGCAACATCCTTGCCGTTATCCCGCGCTTCCATCAGGGCATCAACAACAGGGGAATTCGGACCCACGCGGTAGAGGGTCATTTTTATGGCAAGGACATCAGGGTCTTTTGCAGCCTGTTTTAAGAAGGATACCACAGGGGAGAAACTATCGAATGGATGGAACAGAAGGATATCCCCCTTCCTGATCTCTGCAAAAATATCTGCATCCCCTTCAAGCGATGACGGTACAGACGGAACGAAGGGTTGATCTTTTAAATTGGGCCGATCGAGCCCGTACAACTGCATAAGGTCTGCCATCCCTACAGGAGGTTCCACCCGGTAGAACATGTCCGGGCTGATCCCGAGTTTGACAGAGAGCATTTCAGATATCGCTGCAGGCATGGCCGAAGATACTTCTACCCGGACAGGGGATCCGATACGCCGAAGCTCAACACTTTCTTCAATGGCGGTCAGCAGGTCTGATGCCTCATCCTCTTCAATCTCAAAATCTGCATCCCGCGTTACCCTGAACGGGTACGCCGCAATAACTTCCATTCCCGGGAAGAGCCGGTCAAGACAGGCAGCAACAAGGTCCTCCAGAAATACGTATTTTTCGTTCGGTTTACTCCGATTTTTCACCGGTTTTTGTTCCGGGATTTGTATAAGACGGGGGAACAGGTCGGTGGGGACTTTTATCCGCGCGAAGAGTTCCTCCTTCCTCGAGGGGTCTCTTACCAGGATGGCAAGGTTCAGCGAGAGATTGGAGATAAAGGGAAACGGGTGTGACTTATCGAACGCAAGCGGGGTCAGCACAGGGAATATCTCATGCTCGTAATATGCCCGCAAAATGGAACGTTCCTCGTCTGAAAGGGCACTAACAGGCAATATTTCGATCCCTTCGGCCTTCATTGCCGGTACCAGGTCACATTCCCAGCATCCGGATTGTGCTTCAAGGAGGGGCGCCAGGAGATCATGTATTTCTGCCAGTTGCTCGTTGGGGCTCATCCCGTCAGGAGGTGCCTCGAGGACCCCGCTTTCCACCTGTCTCTGGAGCCCTGATACCCGTACCATGAAAAATTCATCGAGATTGTTTGCAAATATGGAAAGGAACTTGACCCGTTCGAGTAACGGGTGCCGTTTATCAGATGCCTCGTCAAGGACGTGACGGTTGAACCTTATCCAGCCAATTTCACGGTTAATATAACGGGATCCCTGTACCTGGACAGATGTATTCTGATTTGGTCGATTATTCCTGCTACGAGGCGACGTGATGTCACTCTCCCCTGGTTTCACTGATTACAAGTCATATCATAAGATTATAATCATATCCCAGAAACAACAGGATTATAATTATTTTATTAAAAGGAGTCCTGGAAAGAGCGCTGACAATGCACTGCATTACACCGCCGGATTTCCCTGATGGTTGACTTTCTTTAAAATTAATTATTGAAGTTACATTTTTTGCCATGGAAAAGGAAAAAATGTTTAACTATCCTTGATGCAAGTAAAAATAGGTGTTTATGTAATGGGATATTCTGGTGACATTATGCATGATATCGTGCAAAAGGAACTGAAACGCAACTACCCTGCAAGTGAGGGATGGGTAATTTCCGGAGACCCAAAACGGATTGGGAACGATGAAATATTTTCCGTATCAAGAAGACGGGGATCGAACCAGGTGGCGACAGTAGCTGCAACCTTTGGGAGAATTGTTGGACCGGGGTTGGTATCAGCCATGCTTGAAGGTAAAGCGACACCGGCCGCAAGTAAAGGCACATGGCATGCCTGCCTGTTAGTACCCCAGGGAACGGATGTTTCAGGCCTTCCGGATGAGGTCAGGGTTATTTTTATGCGTTCATTCCGTTACGAGGGAAAAGACCTCCTCTGGCTTAAACGCCCTGTAGGAAGCCAGGTCGCCCCACAATCAACACAGGCATCCACCTGATGGAAAGGGCTACCTTATCCCTTTTTTTAACCGGTTTGCAAGTTCTTCCGCATGTGATCCGGTCCAGTACAATTTCCTGCAGTGAACGCACCACAAGAATTTGTATCCGGCGCGCTGTTCCGGTGCGTAGCTTACGCATTTGATCTCACGTTCCCGGGCACTTCTCAGTTTTTCGTTACACAGAGAGCACCGGGTCATCCTTATCCGGGGCTCGACAAGTCCAAGGTCAACGAGTTCCTGGACCTGGGGGAGGACACGCACCGGCCTGATTAATACTGCACGTTCACCCCCCCGTTTTGCAAGTTCCCTGTCACGGGTCAGGAGGACTCTCTCCTCCCGCAATGCTATCCCAAGCAGGATACTGTCTTCCCTGGTGTTCCCGGGAGTGATACTATTGGCACTCATCGTATCATAACCCATAAACCGGAGGTACCTGCCAAGTGTACCTAGCATACGGTCGATGAGAAACCTGGTTTCAGGACTTTTTTTTTCCGACATCCGTGACAATTTCTATTACCTCGCCACATCTCCCGCAAGAGTGGTTATCAAGGTTTCTGATGGCTATTTCATATCCTGCCCTTTCTATCAGCAGTTCGCCGCAATGAGGGCAGTAGGTATGTTCAAACGGGTGCGGGGAAACATTCCCGAGATAGGGGAACCGGAGCCCCAGCTCTTTTGCCCGTTTGTAAATTTTTTCAAGCAAGGCAACTGGTGTGGCTGCACGGTCAGTCATGTGGTAATCCGGGTGGAACCGGGTGAAATGGACAGGGGTGGCGGGGCCCGGGAACTCGAGTACCCATTGTATCAGGTCATCAATCTCCTCCGGGCTGTCGTTCAACCCTGGTATAATCAGGGTCACAACTTCAACATGCATCCCTAGCTCCCTTGCGAGAATCGTCGAATTAAGGACAGGTTCAAGCCTGCCCCCACAGATTTTCCGGTAAAAATCATCAGAAAATGACTTGATATCAACACGGAATGCATTCAGGACAGGAGAGAGATCGCGAAGCGCTTCTTCGGTGATATACCCGTTTGTAACATACACGGTACCGAGCCCCCTCATCCTGGCAAGTAAGCCCATATCACGTGCATATTCATGCCAGATAGTGGGTTCATTATAGGTCCACGCAATACTCCTGCACCCCTGCCGGACCGCGTGTGCAACACCTTCAGCGGGGCTGAGCCCGGCCATACGGACCATGTCCCCGGTAGCCCTTGAAATTTGCCAGTTCTGGCAATGGTCACAGTGAAAGTTGCAACCGATCCCACCAAGAGAATAGCAGCGCGTACCAGGCAGGAAATGGTAGAGTGGTTTCTTCTCTACCGGGTCAATTGCTTCAGAAGTGACAAGGCCGTACGTCGTTGAATACAATGTACCTTTTTTGTTAACCCTGACCGAACAAATTCCGGTCTTCCCCTCTGTAATCGTGCAGCGGTTATGACAAACTGAACAACGAACGGCGAGATCGGGTAATTTTTCGTAGAGGGCTGCCTCATGCATCGGCATCCGTATCACCCTTTATGCAGGCTGGATCAGGTAATTGTTTCATCCCGGACATTGCCAGGTCGGTCTCCCTGAAGTGTCTTAAGCTCTTCTTCATCAATTTCGAGGACAAATGAGCCGCGGTACCCGCATTTCTTGCAGCGATAGACCTGCCCGACACACCCGCCGGCAACTTCATACACCTCAGTGCTCTGGCATTCCGGGCAACACAGTATCATTGATCCTTGTTCTATCACGCATGGCAATAATGACTCTTGATCATGACCATCCGGATGCCATCTCATGGGATAGAAAATGCCCGGGGAAAACAATCAGGTTAATATCTCCTTTTTCCCCATCTGTACGAAATGAAATCCCTTGTCATCTCCCTTGGAGGTTCTGTGCTTGTACCGAACCTGTCCGAAAATAGAATTTTGGAGTACGCTGCCGTTCTCAGGCAGGTTTCAGAAAAACACCGGACTTATGTGGTAGTAGGTGGTGGAGGGGAAGCGAGGAGGTATATCGATGCGATGAGAAACCTCGGTGTTGATGAGGGCACATGCGATGAGATCGGAATCCTGGTAACGCGTCTCAACGCGACGCTTCTTATTGCAGCGCTCGGAGATTCCGCATACCCCGGTGTAGCAGAAGACCAGAAAACGGCGTTGGAATATGCGGTCTCAGGCAGGATTGTAGTCATGGGCGGGGTCACCCCGGCACAGACTACCGACGCAGTAGCCGCGGTGCTTGCCGAGCGCACAAGGGCAGATATCCTCGTAAATCTTACATCGGTGGATGGTATCTACAGCGCGGACCCGAAAACTGATTCTTCCGCGACCAGGTATACCCACCTGACCCCGGAGAGACTTGCAGAGATAGTCGGGGAAAGCAGTCTGAATGCAGGCTCAAATACAGTGATGGATGAAATCGCCGTAAAAATCATCCAGAGGAGCGGCATCCCCCTTATCGTCCTCGATGGCAGGAAACCAGAAAACCTCCCGAATGCAATTATTTCGGGCCGCTTAAACGGGACCATTGTCAGCAGCGATAACAACACAAAATATCTCCCACTCTGATCCGGATAGAAAATAACCGGTAATTATTTGTACACTCCCGTCACACCTGTTGATCCAGTACCCGGGGTAGTAGGGTAGCCTGGTCCATCCTAGAGCGTTTGGGACGCTTTGACGGCGGTTCGAATCCGCCCTACCCCATTATTTTCAGATTTTTCCCGTAGTTAAGGCGACGAATATGGACCGGAAAGCAGCAAGGAACGTCTACCAGATCCTTGATTCACAATACCCTGAGGCCAGCACCCACCACCGGGCCGGCGCCCCGCCATTCGAATCTCTTATTGCAACGATCCTCTCCGCTCAGACGACTGACAAATCCGTGGACGAAGTCATTGGCCTGCTATTCTCACAGTACCCGACCCCTGAGTTACTGGCAGAAGCCCGGATTGACGAGGTCGAGAAGATCATCCACAAGACAGGCTTTTTCCATATGAAGGCGCGGCGCATTATTGATGCGTCCGGGATGCTCGTACGGGAGTATGGCGGGAAGGTACCTGATACCATGGAGTACCTGCTCATGATACCCGGGGTTGGGAGAAAGACCGCAAATATAGTCCTCTACCATTCATTCGGGAAACAGGTGGGTATAGCGGTTGATACCCATGTACTCAGGCTTTCGCAACTCATTGGATTTTCAAATTACAGCGATGCGGCAGGTGTTGAACAGGACCTCATAGCCCTGTTCCCAAAAAAAGAATGGGGAAAACTAACTGACCTTATGATTAGCCACGGCCGGAAGATCTGCATTGCCAGGCGACCAAAATGTGAGGTTTGCAGCATCAGGCAGTTATGCCGCTATTACAGCGGTTCTTTTATAAAATAATGCGGGCATACCGGAATTAAGGTCACTTTTTATGATATAATCCCGGAAATTGTTAACCGGCCCTTATTGCCCTAAAAAAACCTTTAATCCGGATTCACCCTCTGCTTAGCTCGCAATAATCCGGAGCCCGTAGAATACAACGAACCCGATAACGGCACTGATCGGAATGGTAAAAATCCATGCCCACATGATGCTCCGTGCCACACCCCATTTTACAACGCTTGACCCTGTCGTCGACCCCACACCCATGATGGATGCACATATTACCTGGGTAGTACTCACCGGGATCCCAAGCATGGAAGCCCCTATAATCGTCCCTGCGCTTGCTGTTTCAGAAGCAAAACCATGTACCGGCCGGAGGCGTGTAATTTTATAACCCATGGTTTTTACGATCCGCCACCCGCCTGAAAGCGTGCCAAGGGCAATTGCAGTATAACAAATCAAGATGACCCAGAGCGGGACCGGCAGGGATTCCGGGTTTGCAGTCGCCCCATAGTACCCGATACTGAACAACAGTGGTGTAATAATCCCCATGGTCTTCTGGGCATCGTTGGTCCCATGTGAAAAGCTGTATGCCGCTGCGGAACAGAGCTGCAATTTTTTAAAATAACTATCTGCAGTCATTTTATGGACTGATCGCGTAAAACAGAGAACTACCGCCATGAAGCCAAACCCGACGGTAAGACCAATCAGCGGGGAGAGGATCATAAAAGTTACGACCAGTCCGATGGTCGACCAATGGATAGCAGCTATCCCGGCTGCAGAAAGACCCGCCCCCATCAGGCCACCAATAAGGGCGTGGGACGAGGAAGTGGGAAGACCGATAATCCATGTGATGATATTCCAGATGATTGCTCCGCAAAGCGCCGATAGTATAATCCAGGGGATAACATCGGCAGGCACAGAATCAAGATTTATCGTTTTACTGATGGTGTTTGCAACGGCCACCCCAAACCCGAAGACCGCGATAAAATTAAAAAAAGCTGCAAAAACTACCGCGTTCCGCGGTGAGAGTACCTTGGTCGAGACTACCGTGGAGATGGAATTTGCCGAGTCATGAAAGCCGTTTGTAAAATCGAAAACGAGTGCTATGAAAATAATGAACAGGATGAGAATTTCGGGTGCTGGAATCATTGTTCTCCTCAGGGCTTATCCGACTTCGTTAAGAATGTCGTATTGCGATATCTGAAAGTACGTTCGCCACATCTTCACAATAGTCCGTCGCTGTCTCAAGGTGCTCATAATTATCTTTATATTTGATGATGGTAATCGCATCATTTGACTTGAACAGGTCCATAATTGCGTGGGCCAGTACGTCATCTGCCAGGTTTTCAAGGCGGTTTACCTCAATACACCGTGCTTCAATATATTTCGGTGTGGAAATTGCCCGGATACTTTTAACAGCCCCTTCAATTTCAATTACAGAGAGTTGTATCAGCTTTGAAAGTTCGATAATATGGGAATCAGTCGATTCAATTCCATAATAGAGCATTTTCTCTGCCGAACCGTCAATATAGTCCAATATGTCATCAAGAGCTGACGCAAGGCCGGAAATTTCTTCAGGGTCCAGCGGGGTTATGAATGTCTTGTTGAGGGTCTCGTAGATATCATGGGTGACCTGGTCACCCTGATGTTCCAGCATTTCTATTGCATGGCATTTTTCTTTCACATTGGTAAAATTCTCAGTGAGCGCGACCAGCTGATTGGCACTTTCTGTAACAATCGCGACCTGCCGCTCAAAAAGGTCGAAAAAGATCTTATCCTGAGGAATCAGTAACTCGCGCAAACCCATAGTGATCTATTCTGGTACTGGATAGGGAAGGTAAAAAAATATGGCGGTTTTATCAGCCGGAAAAAAGTAAACTGATCAAAAAAGCGACGACGTAATATCCGGCCCAGGCGAAGACAATGGCAATGGGTATCGTGATAATCCACGCCGTCATCATCTCCCGCACGACCTTCCATTGCACAGCATTTTTACCCCTTGTTGCACCTACCCCGATTATCGCACCATTTATGGCATGGGTTGAGGAGACAGGAATTCCCTGTTCCGTCACCCCGACGAGGATAGCACTGCTGACCGTAGCAGCACAAAAACCCTGGTACGGGCGGATTTTGGTGATACCTTTTGCCATTTTATCTACTACCTCCCAGCCTCCAAAACAGGTACCAAGGGCAATTGCAATTGCTGATGCGAGGATTACCCATGTCGGCACATCAAATGTTGCCAGGACCCCTGCGGATACCAGCAGGGCAGTAATAATACCGACTGCATGCTGGCCGTCATTGGCACCGTGAGCCGTGGCCTGTGCTAAGCATGCAACTACCTGGAGGGGCTGGAATATTCGTTTCATCCGGTTCTGCCGTGAATGTTTGAATAACTGGGATACGATAATATCGAATATGAAAGCCCCGGTCATTGCAAACACCGGTGAGATGAAGATAAACAGTACAATAGCAAAAAGCCCTGATATTTTAAGAACACCGGCGAGCATCAGGAACGGGATAATCAAACAAAAACCGCAAACTCCCCCAAGCACGATACCCATCTGGATATCCTCGTGGAATGTGGCGGTTACCAGCCCAAGAATGATCGCCCCTGTTACTGCCCCGATTAACCCATAGATAGCGACCTGGAGTACCATGTCCCAGCCAGGAAGGATAATGGCCGACAGCCCGGCTACCGCCATTGCTGAACCAAGAAGGCCCCCCACCATTGCATGGCTGCTTGAAATCGGGATTCCTGACCGGGTCGCAACAAAAACAAGGGTAATGGCAGCACCCATCGCGACCACGATGGATAACGGGGTCAGACCATTTTCGTTCACAATGGCAGTCCCGATAGTAGCTGCCACTGCTGTTGAAAACAAAAACGGTCCGACGAGGTTACATACAGCGGTTGAAAAAACGGCTTTTCCCGGGGAGAGTGCCCTCGTCGCGACAACCGTCGCTATTGAATGCGATGCATCGTTTAACCCGTTCACGAAGTTGAGGGCAAGCGCGAGGATAATACCAAACAGGACGAAGGGTTCCATTCTAACTCAGGTATGACTGCGCGCAATATCACTCAGGACATGGGCAACATCGTTATACATTTCCATGACCCGTGCCATACCCTCGTAGATATCCTTGAGTTTTATTATCAGGAGCAGGTCATCCGTCCTGAACAACTCGATCACCGACCGCGACAGCAGTTCAGTGGAGAGGTTATAGAGGCGGTTCGTCTCGCTGGCATGCTTTGCTACTTCATCTGCCTTTTTCAGGGTGGTCAGGTCATCGATTGCATGTGAAATCTCAGTACTCGAGAGGATCATCAGGTATGAGAATTCCTTCAGCAGGTCGTTGGACCCAGGGATTCCATAATTACAGATCTGGTGCGTGACCCGGTCAATACGGTCCATGACGTCATCAAGGGCGGGCGCAAGCCGGGCAATTTCATCCGGTTCGAGGGGGGTAATGAGCGATTCGTTCAGTTTTTCATAGATCTGCCTGGTCACTTCGTCAGCGAGATGCTCCAGCTGGCGGATCTTGTGCCCTTTTTCCGTGCCACCAGGCAGCTCGTGCGTGATCTCATTGAGCACCGCCGACGCTTCGCTTATTTTACCCGCCATGTCCTTAAAAAGGGTAAAAAAAATCCTGTCTTCAGGGAGTATCAAATCACGGATGCGCATGATCGTTCAGTCATACCCTATGCCTGTGACTATAAAAATATAATGCCAGAAATTATGACTATTACAAAAAAAATAAGGGATTGAGCGGGATTTAGACCCGCGGGCCTCTACCATGCCACGATATGGACTGGGCGGGAATTGAACCCGCGGCCTCACCCATGCCAAGGGTGCGTAATACCACTTTACCACCAGCCCGCTACAATTGTTTACCACAATTGTATGATACAGGGTCGTTTTGGTTTACACCATACCAGGGTAGCTATCTACACCTGATCTATCGGCCCGCTCTATCTCTATGGGATGCCATCAGTTAAAAGAATTGTTTCCAGGCGCAGGCATTGGTCAATTATTTCGATACCATCCTTACCAATACCCTTGAATGCTGACCGTGCCTTTTCATGCCGCGCTATGATGGTCATGCCTTTCCGCGCATTCATGCGACCCGCAGGAACACCCGGACGGTTCAAATGAACCAAGAAAACGTTGCCGGGCCTCCTGGAAATCGCTGCCTGTAGTCACGTTGCCGTTTGTCAGGTACCGGATAAGCAGAGGTCTCGCATGGGCAGGTGCCGGGGTATCTTCAAGGAGAACGATATGGTAACGGTCCGGAAATTCATAGACCTGTTTTACCCCGCTCCTTTTTCCGCGCTTTGCACACATGGTACCTTCAATTTCGACGATATCCATTGCAAAATCCGTTACAGTTGCATTGGCAATCGCGCCGCCGATACCAAATGCATCGACGATATCACGGTATTCGATTACCTCTTCCCTTGTCACGCCACCCGAAAGGAATATCTTTACCCCGGGGTACCCGTGCGCATCAAGCTCCCAGCGCACTTCATTGATAATTGCCCTCATATTACCCCGGCGTGAACGCGGGGTATCAAGCCTGACAGCAGTTGCACCCTGGCCTGCTGCGACCAGGGATTCACGTTTTTCATCGCAGAACGTATCGGATAACATGATCCTCGGCATATCCGGTGGTGCGTGACTGTTGAATGATGCGAACGCGTCTTCCGGGCTGTCATAACACATGACGAATGCATGTGGCATTGTCCCTGATGTTGGGATATCCGGGTGTGCACACGTGTTTGAAACACCGTCTACCCCTCCGATCCATGCGGCACGTTCGATCATGGATGCAATGGCCGGGTGCTGCCGGCGCGAGCCAAATGAATATACCGGGCGGCCTTCTGCACAAACCCTTATATGTGCGGCTGCAGAGGCAACGCCTGATGCATGGCATAAAAACCCGAGAATTGACGTCTCGTATCGTGCAAAGTCCAGGTATCGCCCCGATATCCGGAGGACCGGTTCGTTCGGGAGGAACATCGTCCCTTCCGGCATCGCGTCGACTGTAACAGGAAGGCCCCTGAGCAATGCAACCACATCTTCCAGGCCGCAGAACACACCCCATCCGTCTGGGAGCCCGACCGCTGTTACCTCCATTACGACCCGCGGATTTTTTCCTTCTTTTCGAAGGATCTCCTCGCAACGGAGAAAATAGATATCGGTACATTCCCCTCGTTTTATTGTTTCCTCACTGACTGTCTCAAACAGACCCATACAGATTATTAGTGCGCCTAATGGTATTACGATATCCAAACCCATCCCTGACTATAATGGACAGGGATATGTAGCAGGCGCCGAAATACCTGTACAAGAATTATGCGAAGGACAGTTGATTACAGGCTTCAGAGACATTTACGTTCAATAACGACTGTCGTAGTACCTGGTGCGGGGTGCAGTCTACAGGAGGCGGGATAGATGTCCCTCGGGATTATCGGTGGGACAAGCCTCCTTTTCACCCAGCTTCCACCGCTTGAAAAACTGGTGGTCAGGACACCATTCGGCGGGGTGGAAGTCCTGGCCGGGGATGTGACAATCCTGTTGCGTCACCAGGGTGATACGCCACCGCACCGGATCAATTTCTGTGCAAATATGGCAGCTCTTGCAATCCTCGGGGTGGACAGGGTCATCGCATTCGGGTCTTCAGGCTCCCTAAAAACTGAAATTAAGCCCGGGAACATCATGGTTCCTGACGATTACATGAGTATATCTGATATTCCCTCAATCCACGACCATACAATATCCCATGTAATGCCGGTAATTTCACTAAAACTGGTCAGGAAACTTGGGAATGAGTTCCCTGATGCCCGCGTTGGCGGGACGTATGTGCAGACACGGGGACCGAGAATTGAGACAATAGCGGAGGTGCAGGCCCTTGCACAGTTTGCTGACATTGTCGGGATGACGGTGGCAAGCGAGGCAACCCTCGCCTGCGAGCTCGGTATGGAATTTGCCGCCCTTTGCACGGTTGATAATTACGCAAACGGCCTTGGGACGGAAGTGCTCTCGTATGGCCACATCGTCGATAACGCACGGTTATTCCGTGAACGGACGGGAGAGATGGTTTCGACAATTATTGAAAACATGGGGTGACAGGAATGGAACATAACGATTTATTGAATTATTCCGGGGCACTGCTCATCAGGGATGTCTTAGTAAACGGGGAAAAAGGGGACATTTTTATCGACGAGACCGGGACAATCGCAGGGTGCGGGGAGGGTATCGCGGGAATACATCGCGGCGAGGCAGAGGTTAGCATCAATGGAAAGGGTTCCATCGCCATGCCTGGGCTGGTCAATACCCATACCCATGCTGCGATGACACTCCTCAGGGGTTACGCCGATGACATGGTCCTCCAGGACTGGCTTACCCAGAAGATCTGGCCACTTGAAGCACACCTTAGAGGAGGTGACGTGTACTGGGGGACAAAACTGGCCTGTCTCGAGATGATAAAAAGCGGGACCACCACATTCAATGACATGTATTTCTTTATGGAGGATGCAGCCAGGGCCGTTGATGAAGCAGGCATCAGGGCAGTCCTTTCCCATGGTTTCATCGACCTTAACCTTCCCGAAAAACGTGAAACGGAATGCAGGGCTACCGAAAAACTCGTTAAAACCATTAAATCAATGGGAAACAGGCGGATCAGGGCTGCTGTCGGACCACATGCGATATATACTGTTTCCCCCGAAGGATTAAAATGGTGCGCAGAATATGCCGCATCGGAGAACATCGGCATCCATATCCACCTTTCAGAGACGGAAAAGGAAGTACAGGACTGCATCAGCCAATATGGAAAACGTCCCTCCTACCACCTTGATGAGTGCGGTATCCTTACACCTTCTACGGTAGCGGCACATTGCTGCTGGCTGGATGAAGACGAGTGTGCCCTCATGGGGAAGCGGAACGTCAACATTTCCCATAACCCGTCAAGCAATATGAAACTCGCAACACACAGGGCCATGCCATACCACTGGCTCAAATCAGCCGGAGCTAATGTCTGTCTCGGCACCGATGGCTGTGCCTCAAACAATAGCCTCGACATGTTAGAGGAAGTTAAAACTGCCGCACTCCTCCAGAAATTTTTCTGGAATGACCCGACAGTCCTCCCGGCACCCGAGGCCCTGGCCATGGCAGGAACTAACGGGGCACAAGCACTCATGACCGGTGCAGGAACGCTGACGGTCGGTGCACCCGCTGATATTATCCTCATCAGTACACAGACTGCCTGCAACACACCCCTTCACAACCAGACATCAAACCTCGTCTATGCATGTTGCGGCGCATCCGTCAATACTACCATTTGTAACGGTCACGTCCTGATGCATGAACGGCATGTGCTTAACGAAGAAGATATACTCCGGAGCTCCGCTGAGGCGGCCATTCAGCTTGTGAGGCGCTCCCAGTCGTGAGTCCGGTTAAGATTTGCATTTTGACCGGCAGGAGAGTTATTTCTCTCCTCCCTTGCCTTCTCCTCCTTGCCTGCATTATTTTCGCAGGATGTACATTTCATACAAGCAGCAATCATGCAGGGACCAGCACCATTCCCCCTGCATACGGACTGAATGACGGAAGGGTGGTAGTCCATTTTCTCGATGTGGGACAGGGGGACTCTTCACTTATCCAGTATAACGGGACCACTATCTTAATCGATGCCGGTGAGGCTGATGAAGGGCCCGGTATCGTTTATTACCTGGAACACCACGGTGTCAGTGATATTGACCTCCTTATCGCCACCCACCCGCACAGCGATCATATCGGGGGGATGCAGGAGGTCCTGAAGAATTTTAATGTGCGGAGGGTCATTGACAGCGGCATGCCGCACACAACTACCACGTACCAGAAATTCCTCGAGACCATTGATCGAAAGAACATCCCGTACTCAACCGTAAGGCGGGGGGATCTGGTCTCTCCTGTCCCGGGGCTGACATTGCTTGTCCTCTCGGCCCCGGACGGGAACGAAGACCAGGACCTCAATGACGGTTCAATCGTGCTCAGGGCCACATACGGGCGGGTGAATATCCTCTTCGAAGGAGACGTAGGCACCACAGCAGAAGAATCAATGATTCATTCGGGACTCCCTCTCGGGAGCCAGGTCCTGAAAGTGGCTCACCACGGGAGCCCTCATGGCACAGGGAGTACATTCCTCGACCGCGTACGCCCTGAAGCGGCTATCATCTCTGTCGGAGCAGGAAACCCCTATAATTTCCCTGCAGAGGATACTCTCATCCGCCTGGAAGATACCGGGGCGTTGATATTCAGGACTGACACAGATGGCAGCATTATTGTAAAAACTGATGGCATTACGTTCTCGGTTGAGACTACGAAGAAAGGCATGTACCCGTTTGTCGTTAGTCCGGCATCAGCTCCTGCATAACACTTTGGTAACTAAGGGTGAGAGCATGGTAATTCCAGTACCTCATGAACTATCCCTTGTTTTTTCGTTGTGGGATAGATGTCCGGGCTGGCCCTGCGTTGGGTAAATCAGGGGCATTTTTTTATTCAACCACGAATGGACCCCTTGTTACATTCCTGCTCCAAAGCTGGAAACGGTTCAAACCACAGGGAACCCCTGGATACGTAGGGCAGAATAACGGGAATCTCTGGCTCTGTTGAAACACGCATGAACAGGATGTTTACACCCAAACCATGAAAATACCCTTTCAAAAATATCTTCATATTGGGGTTCGTTCATGCATTTGCACGGGAAACCCTGTATATTTAGAAAAAAAGAGGAGATACGTAAATAGGAGAGGGTTTCACCACGTCATTGGCCCCACCCCCGATAAGATATCCATAGACAGGGTTCAATTGGGGCATCCAAAGAAATTTCAGCGATTTCGGGATAATTCCTTATCCCAACCGGGGTCGCCAAAGCGGAGGGGCGGAGTCCCGGGAGCGTAACAAAATTTTGGAATTCCCTAATCTACAAGATAGATTTGAGAGGGTTCCAACAAAGCTGAATATCTCACAAAGAGGGATGGCAAAAAATTTCAGGGTATTTTATATAGCCCATTAGGCTATCGGGTATTATTTACGCAGTTTTAATCTCTTCAGCCGCTTCTAGATGAAGTTCTTTTACCGAGACCTCACGCATCTTGAATTTCTGGATCTTTCCGGATATAGTAACAGGGAAATCATCAGTGAACCTGATATACCGAGGGATCTTGTAATGGGCTATTTTTCCCTTGCAGAATTCCTTTATCTCTTCCTCCGTGAGGGTCTGGCCGGGTACAATTTTAACCCATGCAGCAAGTTCCTCACCATATTTCACATCAGGGACACCGATCACGTATACATCTGCAATCTTTGGATGGTGATGGAGGAACTCCTCGATTTCACGCGGATAAATATTCTCACCACCCCGGATGACCATATCCTTTAAACGGCCCACGATTTTTACATACCCTTCATCGTCTATAGTACCAAGGTCCCCCGTATGGTTCCAGCCGTTATGGTCAAGAGTCCCATGGGTAGCATTCGGATTGTTGTAATAACATTTCATGGTCATATATCCACGTGCGCAGATCTCCCCGATCTCCCCCCGTGGAACAATTTTCCGGGTCTTCTTGTCGATGAATTTCAATTCCGTATGGGGGAAAAGTTTTCCCACTGTTGATACCCGCCGTTCAATCGGGTCTTTTGTGGTGGTCATCGTAACACCTGGAGAAGTCTCTGTCTGACCGTACACGATTACAATATCGGTCATATTCATCTTCTTTGAGACTTCTTTCATCACCTCGATGGGACAGGGAGAACCGGCCATTATCCCGGTACGAAGGGTGCTCATCAAGTAACTGGAGAATTCCGGGTGTGAAAGTTCCGCAATGAACATCGTTGGAACGCCATGAAGCGCCGTACACCGCTCGTTCTGGACAGTCTTTAAGACTTCTTCCGCGTTAAATGTCGGAGAGGGGATTACCATCGTCGACCCGTGCGTAACACAGGCAAGGTTTGAGAGCACCATCCCAAAACAGTGGTAGAACGGGACCGGGATACAAAGGCGGTCTGCAGGTGTAAAGCCCATTCCTTCCCCGATTATATACCCGTTATTCAGCACCGAGTGATGACTGAGGACGACCCCCTTTGGAAAACCCGTGGTACCGCTGGTATACTGGATATTGATGGCATCGTCGAACTCAAGCGACCCCTCGCGGTCGATCAGCTCGTCGTGACTGATTTCTTCACCTTTCCGGATGCATTCCTCCCAGACAAACATCCCATTGTAGGGGATATCCCCCATAAAAATAACGTTTTTGAGGAACTGGAACTTATCGCTCTTGATGTGGCCCGGGCGCGATTCATAGGCTTCGGGGCAGGCCTCGTAAAACATGCCCACATAATCCGAGGTCTTGAACCGCCCCTGGATGATGAGGGTCTGGATCTCTGCCTGTTTCAATACGTACTCGAGCTCGTACGTCCGGTACGCCGGGTTGATATTGACCATAATGGCCCCGATTTTTGCGGTTGCAAATTGCACCTGGACCCACTCGGCATAGTTCATCGCCCATATCCCAACCCGGTGACCTTTCTCAACACCAAGTGCCATCAGTCCCTTTGCCAGGTCATCCACATGCCCCTGGAATTCCCTGTACGTCCACCTGATCCCCTGGTGGACGGACACAAGGGCTTCATTATCAGGGTTCTCTTTTGCGATCCGGTTGAACATATACCCGATGGTCTCACCGATCAACGGAAATGAAGAGATCCCACAATCGTAACTGATCTTCACCATTGATTAGATTATGGCGTGAGAAAAGGATATATGATTACTGATTTCGCAAAAAAAATCCTCCCTGTTTTAATAAGGAAGGACAATTACGGTAGTTCCCTGGAGCCCGTCCAATTAGGATTTCCACATAAAAAGCCATCGCTATTTTTCACGATTCGTTGAATAATTTGGTTTGAAAATCCGTAAATCGGCATATACGGAGACATTTCGGTACCTTTATATAGTTAGCCTGATTGCCTCT
>CAIKOD010000121.1 GCA_903828975.1 uncultured Methanomicrobiales archaeon
AAGGGACATACAGCGATGGAAAAGGAAACCATATCAATGGAATGGAAGGATTCTGGGGATATCTCAAACGCAGACTTGCTTCCAAAGGTGGGGTTACTAGAGCCAGATTACCACTGTACTTCGCGGAGTATGTTTGGAGATATAACCACGGGAATAATCCAGAAAGAGTTAAGATACGGAGAATCATCCAATTATTGGAAAAGAGTTAGGGGCGGGAATGGTACCTTACCCTAAATGATTTCAGGATAGGACACCCACCTTACCCCAATCAATCGCTCTATTAGGGTACAGCACTGACCTAATTCCCACTGTTACAATGAAGAAAATAATCATAAAAGGGGCCCGGCAGCATAACCTGAAAAATATCACCGTCGAGCTCCCACGAGATAAACTGATAGTCATTACCGGCCTTTCAGGGTCCGGGAAGTCCACCCTGGCATTCGATACTATTTACGCCGAAGGGCAGCGAAGATATGTTGAATCGCTTTCCGCATACGCCCGCCAGTTTCTTGGATTAATGCAGAAACCGGATGTTGATGCAATTGAAGGTCTCTCTCCGGCAATTTCTATCGAACAGAAGACCACATCGAAGAACCCGAGAAGTACGGTTGGCACGGTCACAGAGATTTTCGACTATCTCCGACTCCTCTTTGCACGTATCGGTGTCCCGTACTGCCCCGTTCACAATATACGGATTGAGGCACAGTCGCCGGTTCGCATAGCGGAAAGTATCGAATTAGAATATCCCGGGCAGGTAACAATCCTCTCTCCAATTATCAGGCAGAAGAAGGGTACCTACCTACAGGTAATAAAAGACCTGAACAAGGAAGGATATGCACGGGTCCGAATAAATGGAGAGATCCACCGCACCGATGAAGAAGTTCCCCTTGAACGGTATAAGAAGCACGATATCGATGTGGTCATTGACCGGCTCGACTCAACTGATCGCTCACGTCTCGCGGAAGCCTGCGAAAATGCACTGAAGAAATCCGAAGGGCTGGTTATTGCATCCGATGGTGAAAACAGGGAAACCACGTACTCGGCCAACATGACCTGCCCTGAATGTGGCATAACGTTCGAGGAGCTGCAGCCGAGAATGTTCTCATTCAACAGCCCGTTCGGTGCCTGCGAGGAATGCAACGGTCTCGGGATCAGGATGGAATTTGACCCGGACCTGATTATTCCGGATAAGAAACTCTCCCTGGCTGATGGAGCGGTCGCGATGTACCGCAATTTTCTCGACGGTTACCGGAGCCAGCACCTTGGTGCCGTTGCAAAACATTTCGGTTTCTCGGTGTTTACCCCCATCCAGGACCTCGACCCAGCGCAATATAATGCCCTGATGCATGGTTCCGAAGAACAGGTCCGGTTCTCAATGAGCATGAAGAACGGGGATGCCCACTGGTCGCACAAGGGGGCATGGGAGGGGCTCCTGCCCCAGGCGACCCGCCTGTACCACCAGACCCAGTCCGAATACCGGAAACGTGAACTCGAGAAATTCATGCGGATATCCGACTGTCCGAAATGCCATGGCAGGCGGCTGAAGGATAAGATCCTGGCCGTTAAAATTGCCGGGCATTCAATCATCGACATCACCGATTTACCGGTGACAAAATGCATGGAATTCTTCAAAACAATTGAACTAAGTGAGAAAGAACAGGAGATAGCGAAGCAGGTATTGAAGGAGATCAATGCCAGGCTCGAATTTCTTGAAAAGGTCGGGCTCGGGTACCTCACGCTCTCCCGGAGTGCAGGGACATTGTCCGGTGGGGAAGCCCAGCGGATCAGGCTTGCCACCCAGATAGGCTCGAACCTCGTGGGTGTCCTCTATGTCCTCGACGAACCCTCAATCGGGCTCCACCAGCGGGACAACCAGAAACTGATTGATACCCTGCGCCGTCTCCGGGATCTCGGGAATACCCTGATCGTGGTCGAGCACGATGAGGACACCATCAGGCATGCCGACTATGTCGTCGACATGGGGCCCGGTGCAGGGCTCCACGGGGGTTATGTCGTCGCCGAGGGGACCCCGTTACAGATCGAGCGGAATAAGAAGTCCCTTACCGGCCAGTACCTTGCACGGACGATGAGGATTAATGTGCCGGAAGCGAGAAGAAAAAGTAAACATCATGTCCGGATAACCGGCTGTAGAGAAAATAACTTAAAAAAAATCGATGTGGAGATTCCGATAGGGGTATTCACGGTCATCACCGGCGTATCGGGTAGTGGGAAATCCACCCTTATTTACGATACGCTCTATAAAGCCCTGATGAGGGAACTCTATAACTCAAAGGAAAGTCCCGGGAAATATGAAAGACTGGAATTTGACAGCGAGATTGACAAGGTAATCGTGATCGACCAGAGCCCGATCGGCAAGACACCCCGGTCGAACCCGGCGACGTATACCAAGGTATTTGATGAAGTCCGGAAAATTTTTGCCGAATCAAGGGAGGCGAAGGTACGGGGGTACCAGCCCGGCAGGTTCTCATTTAACCTGAAAGGTGGCCGGTGTGAAGCGTGCGAAGGGGACGGGCTGATCAAGATCGAGATGAATTTCCTCCCTGATGTCTATGTAGAATGCGAGGAATGCAAGGGGTCACGGTATAACAGGGAAACACTCGAGGTGAAGTACAAGGGGAAATCAATTGCAGATGTCCTGAATATGACGGTCGAAGAGGCAACTGAACTATTTGTAAATATCCCGGCAATACACCAGAAACTTGAGACCCTGTCGGCAGTGGGGCTGGATTATATCAAGCTGGGCCAGAGCTCAACCACACTTTCCGGGGGAGAAGCACAGCGGATAAAACTTACCCGCGAGCTCGCAAAGAAAGCCACCGGAAAAACGATCTATTTCCTTGACGAACCTACCACCGGTCTCCATTTCCATGACGTCAAAAAACTTATCCGGGTCCTTGATGAACTGGTAGCCAAAGGGAATACCGTCGTCGTCATCGAACATAACCTTGATATCGTCAAATCTGCGGACTACATTATTGACCTCGGGCCTGGCGGGGGTGATGCCGGTGGTGAGGTGATCGCGACCGGTACCCCGGAGGAGATCGCAGTAAATAAGAAGAGCTATACCGGAGAGTTCCTTAACGTCATGCTCAACGATATACCGAATAAACAGGGCCCCGCGGTACGCGATGTACTGGAGGTACAACCATCTGTTGGTAAGTTAAAAGCCCGGAGAGCAGGGAAGGTATAAAGGATCTTTTACCTATCGGTAATTGGTAGAAGCCCTCAAAATGTAAGAACTGGTCATTTCCTGGGAATTACCGGGAAAAAATTAAGAATTTGACGGGTATGAAATAAAAGAACTTCATGGTGAAAAAGGCAGGAACAGCATGTGGCATAATTTCCAGGGTACTATCCTGAATAATTATTCAGCCGGCCAGGGATACCCTTTGAACTGGAAAAAGCACATAGGGTATCGTTTTTTCCCAATTATCCATGACAAAACTATATTTTTTATTTCCGTATTCGTTCCAGTTAGTTTAACTTTCATTCCCCTGCCATTTAGATCCTGTAAGAAATGGTTACGGGACCTGCTACCCATTGCCAGGAGTACCACACCTTGATAGACCTGTCCACGCTACCCGAAAGTCCGGGCTGTTACATCTTCCGTGATGCCGATGCTAGGATTATCTACGTAGGGAAGGCAAAAAATCTGAAAAAACGGGTCACATCATATTTCCAGAAAAGTGACCATGATACAAAAACAACAGCCCTGATCAGTCACATCAGTTCGCTCGATTTCATGGTCACCAGCAACGAGGTTGAGGCACTGATCCTCGAGAACAGCCTCATCAAGGAGAACCTGCCGCGTTACAATATCGACCTGAAGGATGCGAAACAGTACGCCTATATTGAACTCACCGATGAGGAGTTCCCATGTATCAGGATTGCACGGAGGGCATCAACAAAAGGAACGTTTTTCGGACCGTTTGTTTCGGCAGCCGAACGGGACTACGTATATTCGGTCGTGAAAAAAGTATTCAGGTTGCGGACCTGCAAGAATCTCCGGAGGAGGGCGTGCCTCCGGCACCATATTCATACCTGTACAGCCCCCTGCCTCGGAGCTCTCACCGTCGAAGATTACGGGGAACAGATAAAAAAGGCAGTTCTGGTATTAAAGGGCCGTGGGACTGAACTCATCCGGAAGCTGAAGGATGACATGCAGTACCTTTCTGAATCACAGGACTACGAAGGGGCAATGATGGTCCGGAATCAGATCAATGCCATAAAACGGCTGGGTCAGCGCCAGGATATGGCCCGCCCCTCTGACACCGAGGAAGACATTATCAATTACCTCGTCCAGGACGAAAAAGTGTACCTGATGCTCTTTCCCGTCCATTCCGGGACCCTTGCAAATAAGAAGGAGTATGTGTTCGATTATCGTGAGGACTTTTTTGAAGAATTCCTGGTCCAGTACTATTCGTTACATGAACCGCCTGGAGAACTGGTAGTGCCCGAGCCGGTAGGTGAACCGATGGAAGAATTTCTTTCAGTGCAGAAGGGCAGGAAGGTAATGGTTACCATACCCCAAAGAGGGGCAAAACGAAGGCTCCTTGACTTGGTCAGGGTGAATATCGAAACGGTATTTTTCGGGGACGAAATAAAACTTCATGAAGTCAGGGACCAGCTGGGCCTTTCTGATCTCCCGAGGGTGATTGAATGTTTCGATATCTCTCACCTGTCAGGTACTTCGATTGTAGGTTCAATGGTCCGGTTCAGTGATGCCCGGCCGGACAAAAAAAATTACCGGCGTTTCCAGATAAAGACCGTTGAAGGTGTCGATGATGTTATGGCAATAGGTGAGATTGTTCACCGCCGGTACTCCAGATTAAAGGATGAAGGCAGCCCTATGCCGGACCTCATAATGGTAGACGGTGGTAAAGGGCAGTTACATGCTGCGGTAAAGGAAATTAAAAAGTTAGGGCTTTCGCTTCCCGTCATCGCCCTTGCAAAACGTGAAGAGGAGGTCTACATGGTGGGCCATGCTCACCCGGTCCCCATTGACCGGAAGGAGAGGGCCTCGTTGTTCCTCCAGGAGATACGGGATGAAGCACACCGGTTTGCCGTTACGTATCATCGCCTGCTCCGGAAAAAGAAATCGATCAAAGGGTAATACGTCAAAATTTTTTGTATTAACGTATTTTACTGCCGCATCTGGAAGCTAGGAATATGCGAATGAAATGCCGGTATCCAAATTATTATTGAATATCAAGCTGATGAATTTGTGAATTACCTAGCATCTGAATAAAAAATCTGTAAACCAATAATTGAGCTTGATTTAGTTTTAGAATAAACAAATAAAAAATCCCGGAATAACAATGATCTAATTCCCAATCCCTTACCATGAACGATTTTAACCTGCATGCTCCATTCGAACCAAAAGGCTCACAACCTCTGGCAATACAGAAACTGGTCGGTGGTCTTCGTGAAGGGATGCAGTACCAGACCCTCCTCGGGGTCACCGGGTCGGGCAAGACGTTTACAATGGCGAACGTGATCAGGGATTCAGGAAGGCCAGCCCTGGTCGTAGCTCACAACAAGACCCTTGCAGCACAGTTGTATAATGAATTCAGGGAATTTTTCCCTGATAACCGGGTCGAATATTTTGTATCCTACTATGATTATTACCAGCCGGAATCGTATATCCCCGCAAAAGACCAATATATCGAGAAAGATTCGCAGATAAACCCAAAGATTGAGCAACTCCGTCTGTCTGCGACCGCATCGCTCCTGTCCCGGCGTGATGTAATTGTTGTCGCCTCGGTCTCCTGTATATACGGTCTTGGCCGGCCGGAAAACTTCCGGGATATGGGGTTCGAGGTAAAAGTGAATGAAAGGAGTTCAAGGAAACAGATCATTAGTGACCTGGTCGCCTGCCAGTTCCAGAGAAATGACCTTGAACTCATGCCCGGACGTTTCAGGGTGAAAGGAGATACCATTGACCTGGTACCCGGTTATTTCAATAATATCATCCGGGTCGAACTGTTTGGGGACAACATCGAACGGATCATGGAGATCGACAAAAATACCGGGCAGGTCAAAGAGAAGATGAACTATTTCTACGTATACCCTGCGCGGCATTATGTCATTCCAGAGGAAGACCAGAAACGTGCGATGGTGACCATACGGGAGGAGTTGAAAGAACGTCTTCCAGAACTCGGCCTCATCGAATCATACCGTCTTGAACAGCGGACCCGGTACGACCTCGAGATGATCGAGGAAAGCGGGATCTGCAAGGGGATAGAAAACTATTCCCGGCACTTCGATTTCCGTAAGCCGGGAGAAAAGCCCTATTGTCTCCTTGATTATTTCCCGGATGATTTTATTCTCTTCATCGATGAGAGTCACCAGACCATACCGCAGCTTAACGGGATGTACAAGGGAGACCGTTCGAGGAAACAGTCCCTTATTGATTATGGGTTCCGCCTTCCAAGTGCATATGATAACCGGCCGCTCATGTTCAAGGAGTTCGAGCAGTACATGCACCAGGTCATCTTCGTATCCGCCACCCCTGCGGACTACGAACGTGAGCATTCGGACCAGGTCGTGGAGCAGATCATCAGGCCGACCGGGCTTGTTGATCCTGAAGTCGAGGTCAGGAAAACGGAAGGCCAGACAGAGGACGTGATCGGCGAGATCGAGACCACCATCGCCCGTGGTGACAGGGTACTCCTGACAACCCTGACTAAAAAGCTTGCCGAGGAATACACCGAGTACCTTGCCGGGCGGGGGATCAGGACACGGTACCTGCATTCCGAAATAGATACGCTCCAGAGGACCGAGATCATCAGGGAACTGAGGCTTGGTAAGTTCGACGTGCTTGTCGGGATCAACCTTCTCCGTGAAGGACTTGATATCCCGGAAGTAGGGTTTATCGGGATCCTCGATGCCGATAAGGAGGGGTTCCTGCGGGACGCGAGAAGCCTGATCCAGATTATCGGGCGCGCAGCCCGTAATGTAAATGCACATGTGGTACTGTACGCCGACACTATTACGAGGTCAATAGACGTGGCACTTTCGGAGACGAAAAGGCGGCGCGAGATGCAACTTGCTTACAACAAGGAGCATAACATCGTCCCAATGACAATAATCAAACCAGTTAGAGAGAAGGAGATCGATATCAAGGATGTCAAGCACATTCCGAAGGTTGAATTGCCAAACCTGATAATCGAACTCGAGGCAGCAATGAAGGCCGCTGCAGAGAACCTCGATTTCGAGGAGGCAATCCGGATACGTGACCAGGTCAATTCATTAAAGAAGAGGCTCGGGGAGAATTGAAAAGGAAAGATTGCCATTTTAGACTCTGTAGAAACACACATGAACGGGTGTTCACACCCCAACCATGAAAATGCCTGTTTCAAATCTCTTTAGATTACGGCTCGTTCGGACATTTTCATGGGAAATCCTACGGGTAATTAAAAAAAATGGGTAAGGTGTCATTTAATCCCCTAAATCCAATAAGGGTTTAAGACGGAAAAAATGACGAAAATCATCTGCCCAAAATGTGATGAAAAAAGTTATACAAAATGAGTAATGGCAGGAGGCGATATGCTCAATACAAATACAATTTCTTTCCTCATACTCTCCCTCTTCGTTTAACGAGGCCTGAGTGGCGGGAGATGATTCACCTGTTTCTGATGGAACAAAGTTCAAATTCAATCGTTGAACAAACCGGATTCAACAAGAAGCGAGTGCTCCGGGCGCTATTAAAAATTCATATGGTCCTGGCTAAGGATAT
>CAIKOD010000122.1 GCA_903828975.1 uncultured Methanomicrobiales archaeon
ACCCGTCATCGGTGTGATCCTGATGGTAGCCATCACGGTTATCCTTGCAGCAGTCATTGCTGCGTTCGTATTCGGTATGGCAGGCAATATCCAGAAGACCAAGGTCGTTGCGGCGACTATATCGCAACCAAATTCAACCATGATCTCTACCGTGTTCCAAGGGGGACAGGATGCTGCGACATTGTCGGGAGGCAATGTAACAGTCACTGGGGAAAAGTGTACTACGGTCACTTACGTCCCGGCGGCAGTGGGTCTTTCGGGTCCCCTTGGAAAAACAGTTGGGTCCGTGACACAAGCTGTATGTACTGCAGGCGACTTTACCGGAAGGGATCATGTTGTAGTGGTCGGTTGGTTCACCGATGGTAGCCAACAGGTCATCCTTGATGCATATACCTAATCCTATCTTTTTTTTGATTCAAAATATTCCACTCAAAACCGAAATTATTGACCTGTATAATTTTGTATCATGAATATTCGTATCAGATGAAATATCCGGTTACCCACTCCATGTGAGGAAAACATATCTCTCAATTGTCTGAAAATCATCTTAAAAAAGTCTTGGCACCCGACATGTCTGACGGATAGAAAAAAATTCTTAATACTTTAAGGCAGAAAAAAGTTTTCACTTTATGCTCAATCAGGTTACAGATTCGCAAGATAATGCCCGATCGGCTCCAGCGTCATCTTCTCCCGTTTAATCGCATCAATGGCAAGCGCCGCCGCACGAGCAGCCTGGATCGTCGTGATGTACGGGATGCTGAAATCAACTGCTGCCCGCATGATCTGGTAGTGGTCCTGCCGTGACTGTTTGTCGGTGGGTGTGTTGATGATGAGCCGGATCTCGCCATGGCGCATCATGTCGATGACATTCGGTGAGCCTTCCTGTACCTTGCGCACAAGGTGCGCCTCCACCCCTGCAGCATGGAGATAATCCACAGTACCTTCCGTACCGTACAGGGTCAGCCCGAGATCGCGCAGTTTCCGTGCGATGGGGATTACCTCGTCCTTCTGTTCCATATTTACGGAGACAAAGATGTTGCCTTTCAAGGGAAGTTCGTTGTCTGCCGAGATGGATGCCTTGTAAAACGCGAGCCCGAAGTCGTAGTCGATGCCCATAACCTCGCCGGTGCTTTTCATCTCGGGACCAAGCATCGTATCAACACCCAGAAGCTTGTTGAACGGGAGCAGGACTTCCTTGACGGCGACATGGGTTATCTCCCTCTCGCGGTACCCGAGATCCCGCAGCTTCCTGCCGATCATCACCTTTGCCGCAATCTTTGCGATGGGAAGACCGGTCGCCTTGGAGACAAACGGCACGGTCCGGCTCGCCCGCGGGTTTGCTTCGAGGACATAGACAATATCGTCCTTGACCGCGAGCTGGAGGTTGACAAGGCCGATAACACCAAGCCCGAGCGCGATCTTCCGGGTGTGATCCCGCACCTGCTCAAGCACTTGGGGAGAGAGGGACTGGGTGGGGATCACACAGGCTGAATCACCCGAGTGAATACCTGCCTGCTCAATGTGTTCCATGATACCTCCAATCAGCACTTCCTCACCATCACCGACCGCGTCCACATCGAGCTCGATGGCGTTCTGGAGATAGGAATCGATCAGCACCGGATGGTTCCGGCTCACCCTGACCGCCTCCTTCATGTACAGTTCAAGTTCTGTTGCGTCATGGACGATCTCCATTGCCCTGCCACCGAGTACATACGAGGGGCGGACAAGCACCGGGTAGCCGATCTTCTCTGCTTTCTCTTTTGCTTCGGATTCGGAATATGCGGATGTGTTGGGTGGGC
>CAIKOD010000123.1 GCA_903828975.1 uncultured Methanomicrobiales archaeon
ATATCCTGGCAGCGGCTGCAGAGATAGCACTCATTCCCCTGTTTCCCGGGCTGGCATTCACCTGTTGGGCATACTGCTTCGCATGCCCCACACCCTGTGCACTGTGGTGTTCTCTGGATTCGAAAGAGGCTCTTCCATGCAGCAAGTGACATAAGTGCCCCGTAAGGGCAGGCATACCGGCAGAAAGGCCGGTAGAGAAAGACTGAAAGGAGGATGATGGATAAAAAGAGGATTGACGGAAGACCGCTTGGCGAGAGGAGAAAGATGTCCCGTACCCCGTGCATAAGGAGAAGGCTTGTGAAGAGAAGATGGATTATTGCCAGCATGGAAAGCAGGATAAAAATACTGATGATGATTCCACGGATTACTATCATGGTATATGATTGACGAATGATCCACTTCCTGCCAGGAAGCCAGTAGGGGATCTCCTGGGCAGCCCCGACCGGGCAGGCATATCCACAGAAACTCCGCCCTAATAGAAATGCAGTGATAATAAAGATAGAGAATACAGCCAATACAAAGATGAGTGATGCCCGGAAGTCCTTGAGCTGGTAGAGCCCTGCCATGAACAGGAGAGGGGTCATCGGGGCGAAGAGCAGGACTCCTGATAGGATTGCAGCAGCGAGAACTGCAAGCCTGACCTTCCTTGGAAAACGCCTCCTTATAAGAAGAAACGGGACAAGAAAGACAACACTTATTCCAAAGATAAAACCAAGGATCCTTGGCGCCTCATCAATGGGCATAGTAGTTGATTAGCAGAAAGGATGATGAAGGCTCTGTCGGATTATTGGAGCGATTCCAAAGAATCCTCTCCGGTAGTAAATCACGCTCCCAGGGCTCTTGCCCTGCCGCTGTGGCAACCTCGGTTGGGATAGGGAATAATCTCCAAATCTCTGAAATTTTCTTGAATGCCAAATTGAACCCGTCCAATGAATATCTTATTGGGGTGGGGCAGGGAGGTGAAACACCCTCCGGGTCTTACGTATTCCTTCTTTTTAAATAATACACCGTAGATTGTATTTATTTTTAATGTGACAGTAGACTTGATTATTGACCCGTCAACATTGAGCATGGATATTAGGTCTATGCAGGAATGACACCTGACGGAATTGCCTGCAGATTTCTACCTTTGATATAATTAAAAAAAACTGCAATGGGGTTTAAAGTTAATTTCAAGTCCAGTCTCCCATGACTGGGTAATCCCCAGCTTTGCCGAAAGTGTACACCCGGTCTATGCCATTATCCCATGCATTGTTTCTGTTATAATCTACGATGAACTGGCCATTTCTGAACACCCCGATCTTCAGTTTACCGTTTCCATCCCAGTCTCCCATAATTGGGATATCGCCGAGTTTCCCGAAGGTATACACCCGGTCTATACCATTGTCCCAGGCATTGTTTACGTTATAATCAACAATAAATTGGCCGTTCCGGAATACGCCAATATTATCCGGGTTAATTGGCGCAGGTGCCGTTCTGGCTATGTTATTCACCCACGTGACGTTGATGTTGCCGGTTGTATCGACGGTATGTGTCGCAATGGTGTGCCGACTTTTATAAAAATAATTAAGTCTAAATCACTGACTGGTTCAACCTAAACAAAAAAGAATGGAATCTATACTATTGCTCTACACGCCCCGGCCGGGATTTGAACCCGGGTCAAAAGCTCCGGAGGCTTCTAGGATGTCCACTACCCTACCGGGGCACATTACCGTATCTCCCTCACAATTGATGCGAATCATCGTGACATTGCCTTGAAAGGGTTGTAACATATTGCTCATAGAGTTATAAATAAACTTGCAATACGAACGACAATTCAACCGGTATGTACTATTTGTCGGACGAAATACAGGGATAACTCCTTAAAACAGGGAATTGTTTTCACAGAATTCCGAAAATATGTCCACCTTTAACAGATTGGATTTCTGACCGCAAAGAACTGCGATGCAGGTACAGAAATCACTATGGAGATACTACCATTGTGGCTCAATGTTTTTAAGTATATCGAACCTTCTTCATGACCGAAAAGGTGAAATAAGACCTTAAATTCGTCTGGTACTGGTGCTATGGATACGAACCCGAATAGTATCTGGTGGTAACCTATTCCCGGTCCGGCCTATTGTTATTACAAAAAGAGAGCTGGAAAAATCTGGTCTACGTTGTAAGCAGCCTTAATCTGTGAAAAATTGGTATTATGAATGCCTGACCTGGTAAATGTGCCAGATCTTGCAGGCCCCTTCATGGCTGACCATGCAGGGACCGACCGGTGTCCTTGGGTTGCATACTTTCCCGAATAATTTACAATCTGCTGGTTCTGCAATACCCCTGAGTACTCTGTCGCATATGCAGGCCGTATGCTTGGAGATGTGTTTAAATTCAAGATTAAATATTTTCTGGGCGTCAAATTGCGCATACCTGGGTTTTAACCGGAGACCTGACTGCGGGATTACCGGAAACCCACGCCACTCAACATCTGAAGGTTCAAATACACGGTACATCAGGTCTTGGGCTTTTTTGTTCCCGTCACAGGTTACCGCTCTCGGGTAGGCATTATCTACCCGGTGTGTACCCTCTTTTACCTGTTCAACAAGCATCAGGAGGCCGAGCAGAATGTCCTCCGCCTCAAAACCGGCCACGACCTGGGGGACCGGGAACTGTTCATATTCGTGGTACCCCATTACTGTGCATACGTGCCCGGGTAGAATAAAGCCGTGAAGTGCTGCTTCGCCCTGTTCGAGGAGCCACTTCATCGCAGGAGGTACAAGGCGGTGGCAGGAGAGAATGGAAAAATTAGCCGGAGGGTTGGTGAGCAGCGCTGCCGCAACGGTAGGTGCGGTGGTCTCAAACCCGACTGAAATAAATACCACTTCTTTATCGGTCTTTTCTGCTAACTCAACGGCCTTATGGACACCCTGTACTATCCGTACATCCCCACCGCATGATTCAAGAGACCCTTTCGAACCCGGGACCCTGAGCAGGTCGCCATAGGTGGCGATGATACAGCCTTTTTCCACGAGTTCAAGTGCTGCATCGATCTCACCCTGGGGTGTGATGCAGACCGGACACCCGGGACCCATTACAATTTTCAGTCTTTTAGGGAGTACACTACGGAGCCCTGTCCGGGCAATGGCTGCTTCATGAGTCCCGCAGATATGCATAAAGGTGAGGTCGCGATCCACAACCTGATGGAGCTTTTCTGTTATTTCCTTTCCAACCGCCATAATTCAACAATTGTTTCGGCTCTAATCACATAAGAGTGCTGATTGTAGTTCATCATTGAAAAAGATGAAATGCATAATTATTGAGCTGCTATACGATGAATCGATACGATAATCATTCGTATTTTCTGCGGGCAAACCCCCCGAATACCTCAATTTTCACAGCAATATTTGCCAGTCATATTTTGGTCATGTCAGAACCGTACCGGAACTTCGGGTTTTGTTTTTAAATATTCCATAAAATAGTACCCCTGATCTAGTATGCCACAAATTATCCGCCATTATTTTTAATAAATCCCCGAGTTACTTTGTGCAAACGGCTCATAATTTCCATTCGATCTATCTGTCTCAAAGGCATACAGCAAATTTCCATACCTATTTATAGCCACCTGCTCCACCGCTCACTATGCTTGGGGTCTCAACCTACTGTCTTCATGGGGAACCTCTTGATAGTGCGCTTGAAAAGCTGTCAGGAATCACTCGCATGGTTGAGGTGATGGATGAAGGGTATCATTTTCTGGCTGATAGCTCGGTTCTGGAGTGTTATTCATTACACTATTCAATTCACGCCCCGTATCATGGGATTAATATTGCCAGTATTTTTGAGACTATCCGGCGTGCCAGTATCGAAGTGACACTGGACTGTTTCTCTGTTGCCGCTGAAATTGGCGCTAATGTTGTTGTGCACCCAGGGTATTTTGCGTGGGAACAGGAACGCAGGTCTGCCAGGCGGCAATTTAATATCTCACTCATGGAACTTTCCAATTCCGCGGATGACCTTTCATTGAATTTTTATTTTGAAAATATGGGGGGCATGGATTATTTCTTCTTACGGACGCCCGATGAACTTGACCTTCTCGGGGACACCGGTTTTGCGCTTGATGTAGGGCATGCGAACCTTAACAACTGCCTGCCTGCATTCCTCGAAACAACGATTGACCATATGCATCTTCATGATAATTATGGTAGGACTGACTCACATAGCCCCGTTGGAGATGGTGATATTGATTTTAAAGCAGTGATGGAAGTGCTTCAACGTAGCCATGCGACACCTGTCCTCGAAGTTGCTACATTTGAAGGTGTAGTCAGGAGTATCGAGGCCCTTCTCCAAATTGCATGAACTGCCTGACTCTTACATTGGGTTGCAAATTTTTTCCTTCTGCTAATAGAGTTATTAAAATATGCGGGACGAAATTCCCGCATCGCAGATCCCTCCAACCCGGGCTGCAATCGGTAGTCATGAGACTCGTGTTCCGCAATCTTTTAAACATAATACTACGTAGTTTATAGGACACAGCAGCATGCCGTTGTTGCGAAGCAGCATATATTTCCAAGTTCTTATGCCTGCCAGCAGTGATAGCGTTCTCCCTGTGCCTGTGTGACACAGCCCGGTAGTGTGCCTCCTTGGTAAGGAGGAAGTCGCGAGTTCGAATCTCGCCACAGGCTTGAAAGTAAAAGTTCTAATCTCTACTACTTTATTGATACGAATTGTCCAAATTAGCCTTCTTTTCGTTTCCGATAAAATCGCATCCGACAGGCACGATCGTGATATTCGGCATCGGATCTTTTCGGATGGAATACTTTTCCACAAGGGCATATCTTCTGTAGTGGCTGTTTCCGTAACTGTCTCATACAGGACGGACAAAGTTCCGGAAAAGTCCCTTTATTGTAAATGGGTGAGACTTGCAAGCCATCGTGTAGTTCCGGGAATATTTCTTTTTTTATGGATGAAACGACATAAAACAATTTACGGCAGTTGAGACATTCCTGTAAAATATAAACTTTTGATTTTTCAAGCAATTCAACGGATAATTTATCCTTTCTGAAAAAATACACCGTGCTGGCTTTTTTATTTTTCATTGGTTTCCATTGTGACGGCTATACTTATAAACTTCTGGTCATTTTCCACATGGGATAAATGGGGATACTCAATCCAGTATTATCTTTGTACGGTGCTCGGTATTGTGCACCGGGAGTTTAAAAAAAATGCCAACGATAACTATCAGAAATGGCGAAATCTACAAAAATTACACGATGTCAGTCAAATGCTCGACAATTGAGCGGGCACGAAAGGCAAATTTAACGAAAAGCCTTTCCAAAATGCTTGAGGAAACAATTGAACGAGAGTTAGCAGAGAATGGGGCTTAACGATGTTGACACCAGCGAAAGCCCCAATCTATCAGAACAAATCTGACAGTGAAGAAATCGCCGCCGTAACTGAAAAACTTACGCATCAAAAACCGATTGAACATTTCCGGATACAGAGGGACGTTTTCGACCAATTAACGGGAATCGAAAAGGATTTTGCCGCGTTTTTAATTCATTCCGGGCGCTGGATTTTGGTCGGGTCGGTGGATAATGTATGAAATTGTCTCCTGTTATCCGGACGTAAACACCAGAGGATATCGCGCCCGCTTAATCGCAGATATTCGGGAGGGCATCTTTCCCACTAGACCCGGGCATCTGTCGCAACTTCAGACCATCCTTCAGAGGATGACCCGGTATAACCGTGACTGTTTGAAGGCAGAGCTACGGGAGTTACTCCCTCAAACGGCGTATGAGGTAGCGGTTGGAAAACGGGCATATTTCAGGGCATTTGACGGGTTAAACCTTACCCTCCATGAAAGCCGGACGGTGATCGGATGATTACCGCTAGAAAACCGGAAAATATCGCGAGAAGTCCGGATAATGCCGCTATTTCCAAAATAGCCGATAGAATCAAACTTTTGAGGAAAAACCCGGAATTAACCCGGGAAGAAATCGCACTTGACATCCCCCATGTGTTTGGGGGAGCCGTTACCAGCGATGAAATTCTAAAAGCGTTCCAAAAGTGCGATGCAGACCTTAAGCAGGCTGAAGAGGACGCGAAAGCCAATACTGACGATTATCTTGAACGTGCTAAACAGAATGTTCAGGAGGTAGCCGATGACACACGAAAGGACCGGGAGGAGGCAGAACGGAAAGCGGCATTATACAAAGGTCTCATCAGGGAGGGTGAACGAGGGCGCATCTACCTGGAGCATGGAGCAATCGCTGATCATCTCCACACAATGTTTCATACCGTTTCGTTCAATAAACAGGTTTGGATTTACGACCAGGACCAGGGACTATATCGTGAGAATAGCGGGGATGTAGAGGGGGAAATCCGGCACATCATCGATGAGGTAGACTTTCGAGGGTCCATAACGACAGAAGCCAAGGATATCTTCTATATCCTGCTTACCATCAACCGAAAAGACAAATACCCGTTTAATCAACATAAGGACGCAATCCCGGTTCAAAATGGCATTATAAAAATAGACTTCACAGCAGAAAAGATTATCCCCCTGAAGCACTCTCCGGAATATTTTTTTACCGTAAAATTCCCCGTGGTCTATAACAAGGATGCCCCGTGGGAGCCGTTCCACGAGAAGGTTATATCAAGATATTTGGAGGAACCCGCCCGTGATAAGGAAAATGATGTAGAACCCGAACCAGGGGAGAGAGTCATTGACCCGGAGGACCGGCTGTATCAGATACCTGCTCAAGCACTGCTACAGATGCTAGGGACCAAGCCGTACAAGAAAAGTTACATAATCCAGGGTGATGCGAACGGAGGCAAAACCACATATCTCGAATGGCTTACCAGGCTGTTTGGTCCGGACAATGTTTCCCACGCATCACTGCAACAAGTGGTTACAGACCGGTTTGTAAACGGTGTCCTGGAGGGTAAGTTACTGAATTGTTATGATGACTTATCCGATGTCCCGCTCTCTACCGTGGGACCGTTCAAAGCCCTTACAGGTGGGTTTGACCACCAGATAGAACGGAAGCACGCTCACCCGTATCAGGGGCTGATATATGCCGTCCACGTATACACCTGCAATAGCCCTCCTGGTGTACCCGAAAAGGTTGTTTACGATTCTGCTTTCTGGACCCGGTGGGAGTATCTCCACTTCGGAAACGTGTTCGAGGTTGACCCCGGATTTATCGATGACAATTACACCGATGAGAATATCTCCGGATCGTTCAACAAGGTGCTCCGGGTCATGATGGACATTAAGAAACACGGTCTCTTCATGGACTCCTCACCGTCAGAGGTTAAGGACTCCTGGTCATTATCTTCAGACCCATTCGCCCGGTTCTGTAAGGACCACCTGGTAGACTCCATAGCCGAACATAAATTCCCGAAAGAACTACTGCTTGAGAAATTCCGGAAATACTGCAGTAGTGAGGACCAGAAAGTGAACGTGAGAAAGATACCGTCCACTCAAAAGTCATTCACTACACTTGTTTTCAAGCAGGGTTTCAAAGATGCACAACGAGAGGGACACCGGGTTTACGTTGCTCATAGAGATTGGAAGCCGGATTCAAAATATAGACCGTCAGATGGAGAGTGGGAGAGGTTTTCAAAGAGAGGAGATAACCGGGAGATTTCCTCTCCTGGTGGTGAACCATGATAATGACTTCACGGGTTTCACGGGTTTTTCTTTATAACTTGGGGCATATAGGCTTCAGAAAAAAGTACTACTGTGTACATATAGGGGGGGAAGTTGAGTCGAAAAACCCGTGAAACCCGTGACACTCCTTCACGGAACAAAGTTCATGTTCCACTCCCTCCGGGCTCCCGGACACTGAAGGGTGAACCATTTCTCGAAGATGAGAAATCACCGGAGGATGATTCATGATTGAACGAGTGACTGCGGGAAGGACTCGCGACCAAGCTATCCACCTTTCAGAACTTCACCGGAAAGAAAACAATTTCACAAATCCTGCAATAAGCCGGAAGATGAAAAACAAGGACTATATCGCTTATATTTACCGAATCGGGAAAAAAGCCGTGGCAATTTGCTCTTTCGTAAAAAGTAATATTTTGCACGATTCCCGATTTGAAGGAAAATTCGAATTAGCGGAATTATTCGTCACCCCGGAGCACCGCCGTCAAGGAATCGGAACGGAATTATTGAGATACTCGCTTGATGAAGCCGGCTCCCTCTGCCAGATAGAAGGGGCTCTGATTCTGGTAATCCCCATCAGTGAAGCCGTCCGGGGCATAGTAGCGAAAGTGATAGTCCCAAGATTCGCGGAGGTCATCCTTGTGAGGGATTTGGTTCGAACTAATGGTTGTGCGATGAAATTCGTAGAATCCAAAAACATCCTCGAAGCCGCCGATAAAATTCGTGCAATCGATGACAAAATTCAACAAGTGGGCAATGATTCGTTTCTATCCTCATCCGCAACGATGAGCCCAAACAGCCACAAATCAGAGGAAGGGAAGTTCTCACCCTCACCCTCTTATTGTAGGGAGTATTGAAATGACAACCACACTAGGAACCTATGACCAAACCACGAAACAGTGGATTGATCAGCCAGAAGAAACAGCCGTCACCCTGCTAGTATCCCGTATAGTGGAACACGAACGACACCAGCGGGAGCAGGTACAAAGCAACCCGCCGCTACCGCCGGAGGTTTATTGCAAAGGAGGTAATTAAAATGTCAACTCTAGGAAATTTTAACCCGGAAACCAAATAATGGGAAGACGATGACCCGGAAACCGAATCTATAGCGTTAATTCAGGCTACAGCCGATGAAGCCGAACGGAAAATCCGGGAAAGAATCGCTAACAAGAACGCAACCCGTACCGCTGTAACAGGTTGCGGTACGAGTGGTGGGAACTGTCTTTAAACTGGAGGAATGGAAAATGAGAATTCGAACTGATGAAATTCTGCACGCCCTATGGAGGGCAAAAGGAATCGACCCCGGAAATCCCCTAATCGGATATCAAAACGCCCGCCATGCTAGGGTAGCAATTACGACCGCAGGACGCGCCGAATTGACAACAGACCTCGATCCGAGGGGTTTGAGCGAAGGGGTCGTTCTTTACTTTAATCCGTATTCCGGAGCCTATTCGGTCATGGATTACGCATCAGCGGATGATTTGCTGAACGATAAAAAACTACACCAGCGGCTCGAAACCTTCTTGAACGGATTGAAAACTTTCGACGGTTGCATTAACACATCCGTACTGAATTATGATGTTCAGAACTGACATGATGGATACCCATCCCGTCTTATCTGGGAGATATGCGCTGCCTAATCCGTAGATATCACAAAGGAGTAACTTAAAAATGACAGAATCTGACGAATTAACAGAAATTACGCCCGCTATGCCGATAGTTCCCCGGGAAGGTGTAGCAGCCACACACAGTAGCCAAATCCTTTCCCGGGAAGAATCATTGGTATTAGCATCCCGGGCGCTCAAGCAGATAGCGAACAGATGTAGTTGTAAGCGTCACGTACCCGGTGCACACGACAAGGAACGGTTACAGTGGGCTCGTGCTCTGACATCCCTCTTGGGAACCTACAATCAAGTCCTGCAAAGTCAGGAAGTGGACGAAATCGGACGGCGATTAGAACTCATCGAAACCCGATTAACGGGGAACAGATGAGCATCTTTGCACTATCCCAGAAGATCGAACGGCTGGAGGGATTGTCCAAACAAAACCGATTTTTTATCGGGGATTATAGATGTAACTGTTCACAATTCCAATCGCTCGAAGAAATGCAGTCAGAAATCAAAATTCACCGGGAGAAAGGGCTTCGAATTTTCGTAGCCCGTGATATTTCGGTTGATGAAAGTGGTAAACCCTTCGTGAACTTTAAGGACGGTCTATTAGTTCCGGACGGCTTCCGAATCTGAAAAAAGGGTGAATATGATGTGCAATAGTCGCAAAGTGTCACCACGGGAAGGCAGATGAGGTCAACCCCCGAATGTGTTTTGCGACAAATACGTATAAAACTCCGGTCAATTTAAACTTTCGGGTTAAATTCAGGCTCCTTTTCTAATACATCGTACCAGAAATAATGTACTTGCGCAGAACATTTATTCTACGCATAATTGATAATTGAACCCCGTTAGTCAAAAAAAGCCCGTTTTAAAAGGTCGTTTATGGTACAACCACCGTTTCCGGTGGAACTATTACAAATACCCCTGAATTATCCTTCGTTTCGCTTACCCGTTTCCACTGGAATCCCGGATTCCTTCCTGCATTTGTCGGGTTTTTTACCCTGCATAATACAGCCTTTCGGAAGTGATGGATGGATCATTTTGTGCTACCTGGTAAGCATGTTTTTGTCCTGGCTGAAAGTTGTCCTGGCATTTGGAGATGGAATCACAAGACCCGGGAACCCTATTCCCGGCAAACCAGATTAGACACCGTTCACAGCCCCGTGTCGCAACGAGGACGGGTTTTACTGCATACCCCTGTATGAATGGATGGTCTTTCCAGATAGCCCCGTTAACAGTGTTACCGGGAAACTTTCAAAAAAGGATTAAAAAAGGGATTTATTCTTTCTTCGTCATTCGTTTCCAGTTCTGGAAATTCAAAAACTCCCTTATCATTTCGGGGTCATTGCCAAGTTCTGCGTATTGGGCGCTCATTTCGTTTTTGGTTTCCTTCACAGCATCAGCCGCCTCTTTGGTTAATCCCGAACCACAAGAACTACAATATTTGTTTGTCGGGGCATTGATAACCCCACACTGACATTGAATCACACCCATTTTTTTAATCTCGGATTTCTTCGTTGGGACTTCCACTCCCCATCGTTCCTGAACGGCTTTTAAAATATTCGGGTTTGATAGATGGGAGTAAGTTTTAAGCATGTTTGTGCTTTGATTCCCCCAACAAATCAGTTTTGTAACCGATTCACCAAGCCCGTCATTAATCATGCCGGTAATCGCGGAATGTCGGAATACATGCGGGGTAACTGCCTTATTTATTCCAGCCTCTTTTGCAGCGATTTTTATTGTTTTGGCTAAGCCAGCATAACCCATTTGCACTCGTTCCCCGCCGTGGATTAACCAGAAAACCAACTCATCAGGAACCTGTTGAATCTGATTAGCGTTTATATAATTGATTAAATGCAGTTTTGCAGTAGCATCTACCGGAACGAATCGCGGGGTTTCGGTCTTTGCACTGACGTTAATAATACAATGATGCTCCTCAATTTTTACCTGTGACCATGTAAGAGATGCAACCTCTCCCACCCGGAGCGCCCCGGATGCCATCAGTGCGACAATAGCCTTATCCCGGGGGTTCTTTAGATGAGCGATAATCTGGTTCATCTCTTCAATTGATAGCATCCCTTCAGCGGTCTTTGTGGTGGTATCAAGGGATGGAACCTTAATACTCCTGATCTCTTTCTCTGGAATGGTGGTATATCCCTTATCAGCCAGCCATAGAAAGAACCGTTTTAAAAACCTGATATAATCGGTCTTTGTGTTCTTTGCCGCCTTGGAATTATTTTTAATCAGCCCTGTCGCGGTCTTTAGGTCTTTGGCTGTTGCTTTATCAAATGGAACCTTCAGGAATCGCTTGCCGTCTTTCATTTTGCGGCATCCAATCAAGATATAATGGATCTTAAATATCCTGCCTTCGCTGATATGTTCGGCTTCCCCGCGTATCTCGTTTACAAACTCTGTTATCAGGTCAGCTTCTGTTTGGTTTATCGCACCGGTATTTACTGCCCGGGTCAGGCTGTTAACGGTATATTCCTGATATTGTTCGGCTGTCGCATGGAACCTGTCAATGTCATTCATACAGGTAAATTCTCTCTGTTAGAATATAAATTATTGTAAGAGATTAGAACTAATGGCTAATATCCCGCCACAGGCTTACTATCAATGGTTCTAATGTCTACTCCTTTTTTGATATGAAATATTAGAAATATGCCTTTAGATAGTTCTTTATCGTGTTAATGAATTTATTATATCATGGTAAGGTTATTCATTCCACTGTTTCTGCATAAACAGTGTTATGAACGGATTCAACGGGTGTCTCCTCCGGTAATTCAATAGTCTAAAAAGAATGGTATGTTTTCCATATACCCATAGACCTGTAAAAAATGCATTTATTCACGTCGGTTCCTGTCCCTGTTTCTGTGATAGATTATTATTGCTGCTATCTCCACGGTAGTGATAATGACCACAATTATCATGGCATAGAGGAATGACGCACCGATCTGATCATTGTGTGTTGCAGGAGTTACTACAACCGTGGGCGGTTGGGAAATCACGGGATATGTGGTGGACGTTTGTACCGGTGCAGTTGTCCGGGTCATAACCGTGGTTGACAGATCTGTCACCGTAATATAATCGGTGAGTGTCCTGATATTGGAGCCACCCGCGCCGGTTACCGTTAATGAGACCGTATAAGTACCCGGAACAGAGTAATTGTGTGGTGGAGGGCTCTCCTGTTTACTCTGGCTGCCATCCCCAAAGTCCCATGACCATGATGTTGGAGATCCGGTAGAAGATTCGGTAAACGTGACGGTGAGGGGTGCTGTGCCAGTTGTGGGAGATCCGCTAAACCCTGCCTTTATTGGCGTTGACGTGGTTTCGGTTGTTATTGGCGTGGTTCCGGTTGGTGTTGGTGTTGGAACATCAACCGAAATATACCCGATCTGAACGTTGCTATCACTGAATCCCCCGCCTGTTACGGTTAACCTGACCGAATATGCTCCCGGAACCGTATAGGTATGCGAAGGGTTTTGTGTTGTTTCTGTTGCCCTATCTCCAAAGTCCCAGTACCATGATGTTGGAGCACCGGATGACAAATCGGTGAACTGAACCGTAAGGGGGGCAGGACCTGTAGTAGGTATGCCGCTAAACCCGGCAACATAGGCTGCACTTATCGGCATTACAACAATGTCTGTTAGGATAATTGTTATCAATACTGTCAATAATATAGAAACCGACTTTTTCAGAACTGAAATATTCTTCTACCCCCTTTGTACGGTATGATTCCTTCACCTGCAAACACTGCCTGATAATGAGCGTACCAGCTTCGTACCAAGATGGTATGTTCCGTTTTACACCAGGTTTTCTCTATTCTATATTATAATTCTCATATCATCTGACTAGTGTTTGCGGTCAATTAATATTATATATAAATATTATCCAATAGTACTTTATCTAAGTACGTACTATAAAAATAAAATGAAGAAGAAATATGTTGTTTCCCTGAGTAAAGAAGAGCGTATTGGCTTGGAACGCAGC
>CAIKOD010000124.1 GCA_903828975.1 uncultured Methanomicrobiales archaeon
CATCAGTGCATAGGTGGTTGCTGCTGCGACTGCCGTTGATGCTGCATCATAGGTTGCTGCTGCATCAAGACGTGAGCTTGGGCACTCGACGAGGATCATCTTTCCGCCGCCGACCTTGGTGATCTTGGTGTTGTCACCGGCTGTGACTTCGACCATTTCCTTGATCTTGGCCGAGAGTGCATCGCAGTCCTTGACACAGTCCACTTTCATGGTGCGCCCGAGGATCTGGTTGCTCTTGCCGCCGACCTTTCCGGTCTTCAATGCCTCGTCGATACCGGCGAAGTTGACTGCGACCGTTCTCTTGGTGAGGTCGATGATCTTCCTGATACCTGGGTTGACCAGCGGGCTGACTTTTTCAAGGGTGACGCCACTCTTGAGCAGTTTCCCCTCATCGTCATAAAGGTCAATTGTTTCTTTGTATTTTGCCATAATTTTCCTCCGTTAATTTACGTTTACCGAATTGTACAATACGTTCACTGAGAGTGTATGAGCGCCATGGCTCACGGATGCAGGTTGACGGTCACTATTGCACGTCCCCTCATGGGACAGTTGTATATTCATATACGCTTAATATAAGTGTTGTGTTTTTTATTTTAAATTGTTAATATAATACTATTAAAATAATTACTAATAATGGGGGAATATTCAAATATTACCCCCACATTCGGAATTATCAATAAAGGTAGTATGAATAATAATAAAAATAGTATCACGAAGTATTATTTTAATACTCCAGTTGTATGAATTTGCAGTGCGCTCTTTTAGTGAAAAAGATCAGATTTTCTGGTATAAGTTACCGTATACCATCTGTCCTTTTCTTTTCTTGTGGCGCTCGCCGGTGTCGCCAATATAGTGGGCAAATTTTGCAGTGGTACCTTCAACTTCAAGGTCTACATCATCGACATACTTGAAACCCGGCATCATCACATCGATGGTACCGAAGATGATGACCTCTCCCTCTACCATCTGGCCTGCAACCTTGCTTGGTGCGTTTCCTTTGACGATGATTTTCCCGCCTTCTGCATGGGTCGCAAGGTGGACATCCACGTTCCCGTTGATGACCATCTCACCACCTGTCATGTACATGCCCACATCACTGCCGGCGTTCCCCTTTACGAGGATCTTCCCGCCGGACATGCCACGCCAGTCGCCGCGATATGCAGCACCCAGGTAATTGCCGGCGTTACCCTCGATAACGAGTTCTCCGCCTTTCATTGCCGTTGCTGCAAAGGCCTGGATATCGCCTTTGACAAGCATCCTGCCGCCGGACATCCATGCGCCGGCATACAGGTCAGTGCTGCCTTCAACGACGACCTCACCGGCACTCATCTTCATGCCGATATACTTGACTTTCTTCACATCGCCCCTGACAACGATCTTCGTATCTTCAGCGGTTGCCCCTGCATCCCCGGAAATTTCGAAATACTTGCCCAGCGTGGACTTTGTATTCCCTTCGTAGACATGGAGTTCTGCGATCTGGGCGGCTGTTTTTCCCGCAAATTCATCCGGGCAGATGTGTTCCGCTTCGAGATACAACGCCGGGGGATTTTTCATGGTGATTGTTACGGTTTCCATGTTTTCACACCTGGGTTGCATCTACTTCTAAAGCATACGGGTTCGGGATAAAATGGTGTCCGAGTGCTTCGTAGTTTGCCTGGGTAACGCTGTAGTATTTCAGGAATTTCTCCCTGATATCACGCATTACCTGCGGGTTGTCCTTTACCTTGGCATCGACCCAGAGTGTGCGCTTGTTGCCGGTGCTGACGATATCACCGTGTGTGACTACCTGCACGCCGCTCTTAAAGACATATGCCGCCCTTGAGAAGGCTGTTTCAATCATTTCCGGGTTGGCCAACGGCTTGTCCGGGTTGAAATCATACACGGCAACGTCTGCATCCATGCCTGGCTTTAAGCCACCACACATACTCACAAGCCCGAGGGACTTTGCCGGCCCTGCACGGGTCATCTGGGCGAGCTCGTAGAGCGTGATCTCACGGTCAAGGCTTGAAAGGGTTGATGCACCGATGACCTTGTCAGCATTCTTGAACGTGTTGAGCCGCTCGTCACGGGCCTTCTGTGACATCAGCCACTTGAAGACACGGGGGTACCGGGTGAATGGTCCTGCATTCGGGTGGTCTGTCGTAATGAAACAGCGCATCGGGTCTTTTGCAAGGAGTGCAAGTTCAAGTCCGATTGACCACTGGATTGCGCAGACCTTGATATCGGGGCTGTAAATATACGGCACGACACCGGCCGCGGTCTCGAGCTCCACGTCACAGTTTGCCCATTTCAGGTGGTTCAGTCCTGTCAGGTGGTGTTCGAACGGGCCATCGGCAGTCATCGTGGTGGTCTCATCGAGGGTAACATTACCGGTATCCATCGTGAGGTTCTTATGACTGTTCACGTAGTTCATGATCTCCGTGGCCTTGGACTCGAAATTACCCCAGTTCTCTCCACCGTAGGAATGGAACTGCATGTGGGTAATGTGCATCACCTGTTCGCGACCAAACTTGTTCTTTGCCTTGAAACCATCCGCGAGGTTCAGGGTGTCCAGGGTTGTCTGGTAACATCCCGGGTTCCCGAGGTTATTCGGGTGGATGTGCATGGAGTGGGGGAGACCAAGGTACTCGTTTGCCTCGATAAGCCCCTTGACAATTTCTGCGGGGGTGATGTCGAAGTATGGTACCGGGTCATGGATCGAGAGACAATTCAGTCCCCATCCCCATGCTTCGGTGCCGCCGGGGTTGACGACCTTTACGGCATATCCCTTCGTTGCACGGAGCAGCCAGGCGATATACGCAGCGGTGTTCTCGACCTCGTTGTTTTTCAGGTACTCCATCACGAACCAGTTATTGCCGAACACCGGGAACGCACCCTCGTCAATGATCGGGGTGTCCCTGATCTCCTCATGGACGTGCCGTGAGAAGAGAGGCGGCATTGCAGCCTCCATAGCCGTCGTATAGCCCATCTTGGCATACTCGTAGCCGGTCTTGAAGGTGCTGGGGATCGAGTTCCCGGAGCCTGTCCGTTCCATTCCCTTTGTTGCAGTACAGGTGAAGAGCTTGTCTTCCGGACGATAAATCCGGCCCAGGTTCACCTTCGGGCCTGCGATATGGGCGTGGATCTCCACAGCCCCGGCCATCACCGTCTTTCCTGCGGCATCGATGACCTTTGCAGATTTTGATATCTCGGAGTCCTTGACGATTTTACCATCCTTGATGGCAACATCGGACTTATCGCCCTTGATACCCTGCACGGGGTCAAATACAAATCCGTTTTTAATGATATATTCTGCCATAATTATGCGACCCCTTTGAGTTTCTTCACACGATCACGGACCATTGTCAGGAACTCTTCATCGGTGAGCATGCCCGCCGGAGGATCAACGACCTTACGGCAGTCGATTGGGACGTTATCCATACGGTACGCGTTTCCACCGGTTTCAACACCCACAAATGCAACCGGCACATGAAGCTTTGAGACACCGCTCGTCGGTGTGATATGGGGGTCAATGCATACTGAATTGACTTTTGCAATCTGTTTAACGGCGCTGATTGGGAAATGTGCTCCCGGATCGCTTCCGATCACAAACGCTGCATCAATTTCCCCACGGGTAAGGAGGTCGATAGAGCTCGTGTCGCCCGGGTTATACCGCGGGAACCCCCGGGTAAGATCAACCGAATAAGGGTATCCGAACTGCCATGCGAGGACCTCTCCGGACCCTGTCACATTGTAGTGACCACGCATTGGCATGATGGAGAATTTCGTGTATTCGTTGAGGTCTTTAGTGACTGCGATTGCCTCATCGATATTGTGGTTCTTTCCAAGCGACTGGGTAACGCCCATACCGAAGAAGATGATCCCGAAACGACCTGCCTTCATGATATTTGCAGCCTCGATGATCTTCTCTTTTGGTATCCCTGCTACAACATCCGGCAGCCATTCATTCCTGAATGCGACGCGGAATGCATTGAGGAGTTCATAGTCCTGCCCCTGGGTGACCTGGAGGTGCATATCCGCCATCTTTGCGGTGTCGGTAACACGGGGGTCAACTACTACCAGTTTGCGGCTTTTATGTCCTTTTCCGGTAAAGAATCCACGTGGGAATATCGAGTACCGGGACATGTGGCGCGGGTGGGCGTGACAGGGGTTGCAACCCCAGAAGATAATGGTGTCTGCCCGGTTCTTTACTTCACCAAGGGTGCAGGTAGGCAGGCCTATGTCCTGCACCGCAATCAGGGTGGTGCCGTGGCAGACTGCCGCCGTGTTATCAACACATGCACAGCACATCTCCGCGATCTCGTGTCCCATGCTCTGGGCTTCACAGTTCGTAGAGCTCCACCCGTACATTAGCGGCTTCTTCGCGCCAGCAAGCATTTTTGCCGTGTAATCTGCGGCCTCTTCGTAGCTGATCTCTTTCCAGGTGCCATCCGGCTGCTGGAGCCGTGGCCTGGTGATCCGGTCTTTTGCCTGTGAATGCAGGAATTTTTCTGCACCAATGGCACAGGCATTGTACACGTCGAGGATCTGTTTACCATCATCGGTAACTGAGACCTCAAGATCATCACAGAGAGTGCCACAGAACGGACATACTACATCGGTAACAGTCTTTGTCATCAGACCTCACCTCTGCATGCTTTCTGTACAAGTTCAACGCCGAGAAGGATGGGCTGGTCCATTGCGACTTCCACTTCAACAGGTGTCCCCTTGAATGTGGGCATACCGGTAGAGTACGTGTTCGGGTTAACAAGCTGGTTGGCCCAGGGCCCCATGGGGATAAAACCTACACCAGGGTGTGGCCCCTGGGAGGTCTCCTGTGCTTTTACGATGACGGTGCCATACGGGCTGGTCACTCGGACATTGGTATTTTTCCAGCACCCGAGCTTCTTGAAGTCGGCATCGTCCATCTCAATAATCCCGCAGGCTTTGCGATAGAGGTCTTTTTCTTTTCCTCCCTCCATCGCCACCCCCTGGGATATCGTCCGGCCGGAAATAAGGTTCAGGGTAATCTTTGCCATATTTTTTCCTCTTATTTTATTATCCCGCTCAACAGTCCCGCAGACTTTTGCGAATGGAGGTCTTTCCCCCCTCCGATCGCCAGTTTCCTGCCGGACCGCTCAAGCCGGAATTAATTCCTTCTTATTTCGTCAGTTCTGCCAGGGGGCTTGGGCCAAGAGTTTCCACTGTCTTTACTACGTCAGTGATAACCTGACCCCATTTCGCTCCTTCTGATGCAGAAACGAAGGTCATCCTTAACCTCTTGTCCTCAAGGCCGATGTTTTTCAACAGGTTCTTGACAAGGAACATCCTCTTTGCAGCCTTGTAATTTCCTTCGAGGTAGTGGCAGTCACCGAAATGGCAGCCTGAAATCAGTACCCCGTCTGCACCGTCTGTGAATGCCTTCATGATGAAGAGCGGGTCGATACGTCCCGTGCACATGACACGGACCACCCGGACATCAGGCGGGTACTGGATACGGCCGCCACCGGCAAGATCGGCACCGGCGTAGGAACACCAGTTGCAGAGGATCCCGATGATCTTGGGCTTGAATGCGCCATCCTCGCGTTTCGGGGGAGCTTCATGTCCTGCCATTACTGCTCGCCTCCGAGGAGGAATGCATCAATCTGAGCAATAATCTGTGGTGTTGCAAAGTGGTTCATCCAGATTGCGCCACCAGGGCAGAAACCACCGCAGGTACCGCAGCCTTTACATTTCGCTTCTGTAACCTGCATGACTTTTCTTCCATCTTTTTCTACGAGTGCAAGTGCAGAATACGGGCAGAGGTTGACACACATACCGCATCCTGCGCATTTCTCATCGATACACTGGGCGAAGTACGGCTCAAGTTCCACGTGACCGACATGGATCGGGATACTTGCTGCCGATGCCGCACCTTCTGCTGAAGCAACCGTGTCAGGAATGTCCTTTGGTCCCTGGCAGACCCCTGCAAGGAACACACCGGCTGTGGTGGTACCGCATGGGTTCAGTTTCGGGTGTGCTTCAAGGAGCCATCCATCCATGGAACAGGAAACACCGAAAAGCTTCCTGGTCCTGTTGGTGTCGGCTGCGGGCTGGACCGCTGCGGCAAGCACGACAAGGTCTACTTCAAGTTTCATCGGCCGGTCAAGCAGGGTGTCATCAGCGAACACCATGAGGTTCTTTGATACCGGGTCTTCGAGAATGTTCGAGACACGACCACGGATGAACTTTGCACCCTCGTCCTGGATACGGTAATAGAACTCTTCATACATCTTACCAAAGGACCTGATATCCATGTAGAAGATATAAGGCTGAACTCCAGGCATTTTCTCGATCAGCTGGTGGGCATGTTTCAATGAATACATGCAGCAGAATCTTGAACAGTACGGTTTACCGTTCCCGGTATTATCTCTTGAACCTGCACAGAGGAGGAATGCGACCCGCTTTGGAGCGACCCCGTCACTCGGGCGGACCATGTGGCCGCCGGTCGGACCGGACGCACAGATCAGGCGTTCGAACTCAAGGCTGGTAATGACGTTTTCAAATCTCTTGTAGCCCCACTCGGTCTTGTTCTCGACCGGGAACATATCATACCCTGTGGCAAGAATTGCAGTACCTACCTTTACCTTGACGAACTCATCTTTCTGATTGAGGTCGATTGCTTTCTTTTCACCACAAATCTTGACACAGAGGTCACATTTGATACAGGACTCAAAGTCAATGGTGTAGAGCAGGGGGACGACCTGCGGGTGCTGGATATAGATCGCCTTTCGGGGCTTCATTCCCTCTTCAAAGGTGTTTGGCAGGACTACCGGGCAGACTGCCTCGCAGTCACCACAGCCGTTGCAGCCACCTCCCACAATGCCCATCGCTTCACCCTCTTCCATCGAGAGCACACCGCGGGCTTTCTTCCTGATGGTGACGTCGAAGTTACCGATGTACCCTTCTACGGACTCGACCTCCGAATACGTCATCAGCTCAATATTTTCGCTCCTCCCGACATCCACCATTTTCGGGGTAAGGATACATTGTGAACAGTCGAGGGTCGGGAACGTCTTGTCGAGCTGGGACATGCGACCACCGATGGTCGGGGTCTTCTCGATCAGGTAGGTCTTGATACCGGCGTTCGCCAGGTCAAGGGCTGCCTGCATTCCTGCGATACCTGCACCGACAACCATTGCGGCCTTCTCAACCGGGACACTCTTCGGGAAGAGGTCTTCGAGAAGAGTTGCCTTTGCGACGGCGATGCGTATCGCATCTTTTGCTTTCTCTGTTGCACCTTCCTGGTCATGCATGTGCACCCACGAGTTCTGCTCGCGGATGTTTGCCATCTCGAACCGGAACGGGTTGAGGCCACCTTCCTTGGTTGCGGTCCTGAACGTTGGTTCGTGGAGACGTGGCGAACATGCAGCGACGACGACACCGGTGAGTTTGTTATCCGCGATCGCCTTGTTAATCACAGCCTGCCCGGGCATCGAGCACATATACTTGTAGTTGTCAACATAGGCGACATTTGGAATGGTTTTTGCATAATCCTGTACTGCAGTGATATCCATTGAACCGGCAATGTTTGTACCACAGTGGCAGATGAAGACCCCAACCCGTGCCTCTTTCTTGGCCTCGGGCTGTTCTCCGATTGCGGCTTTCGCTGGTGCCTGCTTCTTTACTGCAGCGGTAGTCCCTTTCGTGGACGCTGTCTCTTTTTTGGTTTTTCTTTCAGCCATGTTCAGTACCTCCTTCACAGCACCTTCTGCAGGAACGGCTCGCAGCTGATCGCATGGAGATCAAGTGCAAGGTCCTGCGGGCTCATTCCCTGTGCCAGTCCGAGCAGCTCACAGTAGTGAAGTACCGGCAGGTTGTATTTGACCCCGAATTTCTCTTCGATCTCAATCTGGCCACGGTCAAACTGTAACTGACAGAACGGACAGATATCAGTGAGGGCGTCAACCCCTACTTCCTGCAGGTTGATCAGTTTCTCGTTGGCGATATCAAGTGCATGGACAATATCGTAGCCACGTACACCGCCACCGGCGCCGCAACACTGCATCTTCTGACGGTATTCTACCGGGGTCGCACCAAGGGCACCAACAAGTTCTTCCATCCAGGTCGGGGCTTCGGTGTCCAGAATCTCCGTAGCACCGAATTCACGGTCCTTTCTGGGCTTAATGAGGTGACACCCATAGTGGACGGCAATCCGGGCACCTGTCAGTGGGTTTGTAACGCTGTCTCTTACCTTGTCCACACCGACGATGTTCTTGTCATAGAGGAGTTCTGCAAGGTGAAAAACGTTTATCGAGCCTTTGTATTCCATATCGATGGTTTTCAGCACCTCGTTTACCCCGTCGCGGAGTTCATCATTGTGTTTCAGCTTGTGGTTCACTTCCCAGATTGACTTGTAACATCCGTTGCAGAGCAGGGCAATGTCAATTTTCATCTGCTCGGCGAGCACGAGGTTACGTGCTGCCATCGCATACCAGACATTTAAGTCAATGGAACCGAATGCACCCGGTGCAGGACAGCAGCTTGCGCCCTTCAGGGGTACAAGTTCGATACCGAGTTTCCTGCTGGTCTTGATTGCAGCAGCTTCGGACCCGGGGTACCGGTTGGGGGCAATGCAGCCGAGATAAAATGCGTATTTATGTTTTGCTTCCATGATTGCTTACCCCTCCCGTTCTTTGACGATCCTGTCGGCATTCGCCTTGAGTTTGTAATAATCCAGGATCTTCTGTATGCCGGGTATGAATTCCTTATACGTGTGAGTAGTCGGTGGATCCGCATCCATTCCAAGTTTTACACGGGCCGCACGGTTTACGTCGTTATTCGGCACGCCATGACCCGTTGTATATATCGCCTGCACGGTCTTTAAGAAATTGACCGGGATGATATCACGTTTAAAAGCGAGGTTTCTCATCGCCATGATCACATCGGTTGGTGCAATATCCCGCGGGCAGCGGTCTGTACAGCTGTAGCAGGTCGTGCAGAGCCAGAGGTCCGGGTCGGTAAGGGCTTCGGTTTCGAGACCGAGCAGAGCCCTTCTGACAAATTTCCTTATCCGGTACGAGCTGCGGGGAGCTGACGGACAGGAGGCCGTACAGGTACCACACTGGTAGCACATGTGGGGTATTGTCATCGAGATTTTTTCAACCGTGTCCGTGAATTCCGGGTGAGCATCCTCGCCATACATGTACCGGTCACGGAGCTTGGTCTCCAATGCTTCAGGATATCCTTTTATTCTTGCCATGCCTGTTACCTCACGCCTTCTCCATCATTTTCAGGTTCACCTGAGCTTGGACATCTTCCTTAACTTTTGATGTCCGCCTCTCGAAGAGTTTTGCCTTGATCTTCTTGAAAAGCTCAGTTTCTTCACCTTTTATCCGGATTCCGTCCCTCTGGAGGATAATAATATCCTCACCCGGGCATGCATTTACGCATGCACCACAGAGCATACATAAATCCTTGTTGACCGCGATTGTGGACTCGATCTGGCCTTTCATATCAGCTGCTGCCTTTGGGGTTGGCAGATAGATGGCATTTGCAGGGCAGATGTCCACGCAGGTCGAGCAACCGCCGGGACATTTTGTTGCATTAAATTCAATATCGCCAGAAAAGATCTTGTCAATCGTAATGGCTTCTGTCGGGCAGTTCACTGAACACCATGTACAGGTGCAGCACTGCTTCTGATCGATGTTTACTTCACCGGCCATCTTGTCGCTGACAACCTCGCGTTCAACCGTCATGCACTCTTCGGGACAGATTTCAACACAGACTTTGCATGCATCGCACTTTGTCTCGTCCCACACAACTTCCCCTTCAACCTTGCCGCTTTCGGCAGTGAACGGCTTGTGCTTCACAACGATTGCCGGGCAGACTGCCCCGCATATTCCACAAAGTGTGCATTTCTCATCATCGACCTTGAACGTGGTCTTGCTCTTCAATGCGACCTGCCGCTCATTTGCGGCCGCATCAACGCCCTCATATACCGGGACATCACGAAGAATCGCGTCCCTTGGGCAGACCTCATCGCAGATAGTGCATTTTACACACTTTTCCTGGTCGATCTTTGCTGTTATGTCATACTGTGGGAACCCTTCCTTTTCCAGAATAGGGAGTCTCTCTTCGCCGTCGACTTTATGGGTTAGGGCATTAAATGGGCACATAATGACGCAGACGCCACAATAAACGCATTTCTGCTCGTCAATATCTACTGGTGCAGCATAATCAACTGCGCCCCGTCTTACAGCCCCTACAAGTCCGAGGACGATCGCCTCTTCAGGACAGGCATCAACACAAACGCCACACCCTGTACAGACCTCCGAATTCAGGATCAGGGTACTCGTGTTCTGCAGAAGTTTCTGCGAATTCACGAAATTGACTCCATCCCGTACCTTGGAGTATTTAGGAAACAATGTCATGTATTTTACTCACTCCGTTCACTCATTGTACTTTTGCCATCCCTGCGTTCCAGGGTCCGGCCAGTCTGATAACATCATGTGGACACGCTTCAACACATACACCACAACCGGCGCAAAGTTCTGCCTTGAAGTCAAGGACGATGGATTTTCCATCCTTGACCCTGTAGATCTTATCTTTGGTAACTGGATCTACGGTATGCAGTTCCAATGCGTCAACCGGGCATGCCACCACACAATTGTTACAGCCGGTACAATGCTCCATGTTAATATGCACTGCAAATGCCATTCTAAATCACGCACCAGCTCGATCGATCATTAAAATCGATATAAAAAAAGTTGTAAAATAATGTAGATAAACTCTTCTGAATTGCAACGGGGATTTATTGCATGTTTTATCCGACAATTAATGTATAGCTATTAACTGTTAATTAAATAAACTGTACCTCCTTACATCAAGAGGAAACAATTTATGCGCTTTTTAGCAGGATTTTTCAACTTTACCAAAAAATACGGGTTAATTTTGGATATTTAATTGTTCCGCTGTTACCCATGCTTCTAATGTTAGATTCAAGCGGAATTTCAAGGTTAAATTGCTTGTCCAAAGAGACCGGATCAAAATGATTGATACGTCCCGGCCATTGCAACAACCGGTAGTCCCACCGGGACAATGAATTTTCACGCCATGTCAGGCGGGTCCCTTAACATGTAAAAATCGGGCGGAAATCCGGGGCTTATATTGGCCTGATAGAGGGTGCGATCGTATTAGCCCTGTTAAGATCCGGTGATGCAGGAATCATGGCATTATTAATTCGTTATACCCCCAGATTTTCTGCCGGTTTACCGATTGAAGGGTGGGATAAAAAATTCGTAACCGGACCAGGTTTTTTCGGAAGGAACAGACCTGACTGCTGTTGGTTCCGGGTGAATTCGGACATTTTTGTCGATGTCCGGATTACTATCCCGGGCCATCATCCCGGCTTAGCGTTCTACCTTCGCGAGGTCCGCTGAAATGTCGCCGGTAAAGTTCATCTCTGCGAAATCACCGGTTATAGGGGCAGACATGGAAAAATCCGGGGTCTGATCAATTATCACTAGTACGGGAGTCACCGGTGCGGTAAAGTCCAGTACATGTCCACCACTTTTCCGGTCTGATGAAATATAGTGGAGATGGTAGCCGGGAATATTGACCCCTTTCATAAATGGGGGAAGGTAGAACCCGACAATGGTCCCGGTTGTATTCTCAAGCCTTTTTACCACCTGGTGGGTGGCTGCCTCGGCAAGCGGTGGATACGGCTTTTCCTGCCTTGGAATGGCGCGGACTACCATTTCGGGGAATGTGGCATCGGCCCGGAGAGCATATATCAGGTTTTTCGAAGGGAGCCCTTTATCGATCCCGGTTGTGAATGTGGTCAGATTTCCGCCTCCGTTTACGATGATAGTCGAATCATTGTCAAAAAATGTGACTGCTGCAAACGGCAGCATCACCGATGAATCTACCATATGTACCGAACCATCCGATGTTACCTGGTAATAACGGCCATCAACGGCAATCATCTCTCCATCAAGTGCCTCGAACGTCCCGATGCCGAAATCACCATGTTTTTCCACGTCGCCCACAGGTTGAACACCCCCATATGCTCCCAGTACCAGGGCATCAATGGTTGAGACCTGGTAAAGGACATCGCGTTCCCCTGGAGTTTTGTCGGAAAAGAGCCGGGGATTCTTAGCTGCCTCGTTCAGGAGAATCCCCCCGGCAATTATCAGGATAACAATCGCTACAGCGAAGATTGCAACCAGGTGAAGTGCGAGTCCATTCCTGTCTCCCGTTTCATACCGGTCTCCGGGTACCTTCTGATCTCCTGCCATCTTTCACAATCCGCATAAAAATTGTATTACTGATGGGTCAGCGTGGCCGGTAATAATAGTTGGCGGGGCCTTCCGGGGCCTGTCAAAAATCAGGTCATACACGGGATCGAACGAGATCCCGTAAACCGGAACCTGGAGGTAGCTTTTAAGTCACTCTTTACATCTCCTGCAACCCGGGTCCCGTGGTCGTACCTTGTCTCCTTTACGTATAGCATTATATGGTTTATAATTAGGCGGCTGTATTTTTTTGCGTCTTCGTGATACAATGGCAAAATATCTGGTGAAAATAAAAATCAAGCGTAATATGGAAATATTTCAGGGGTATCACC
>CAIKOD010000125.1 GCA_903828975.1 uncultured Methanomicrobiales archaeon
GATACCGATATTCCGGATGTGGGCCGGTTCAGTCATGAGCTCCATTACGCGCTCAACCATTTTTTTGCCACGAACCATTGAAAAACACCTTTGAAAAAGAGATTGTAATAATTAACGTGCGGACTTTGCTATCCGTTCACGTTCTTCCTTTTTGTTCACAGAATATGTCTTTACATCGCCCTTTGATGCTGCGATCAGTTCATCAGCAAGAGCCGCACTGGCGGACTTTTTGCTCTTCTGGGAACTCTTGTAGACCGCTTCTGATATGAAGAACATGGATGTATTGACACGGCGGAGGGGTGCGGTATCGACTGATTTAGGGACATTAATACCACCATATTTGAGCCGGACCGTTTCTTCCCTCTGGCCGGTATTTGTTACCGCTTCAACGAGTACCTGGACCGGATTTTTCTTGGTCTTCTTATTGATGATATTGAATGCATCCGTGACAATCCGGATCGCAAGGGTCTTTTTCCCAGTATTCTTCGATGACTTCATGAGCCGGTTGATCAGGCGCTCAACAATCAGCATGTTTGCCTTGTTGAACTCCTGGCGGGTAAATTTCCCACATGAATGGGGTACAATCATGGAATGGAGGTTGATATACCGCACAAGGGCAGGGTCATTAATCTGGACTTCGCTCATATCCCACTGGTTAAAGAGCAGTTTCTTTGTCTCTTTCTTCTCGTTCTCTGCCACAAAAATCACCTGCGTGGTTTCTCCTTCCTGCCAATTACCATTTCATGGAGGCAGACGTTATTGACCTTGGTAACGACATACCGGACACCAGGGATATCTCCCATGGAACGCCCGAGCCTGCCGCCAATGCCCTCAATCTCGACTTCATCATGCTCATCGATAAAGTTAATGGCACCATCGCCCACTGCAAATGCAGTGACCTGACGCCCGTTCTTGATGAGCTGGACACGAACACATTTCCGGATTGCGGAGTTCGGCTGCTTGGCCTCAACTCCTATCTTCTCGAGGACGATACCGCGCCCCTGAGGCGCACCCTCTAATGGGTCGGATTTGAGGTCCAGCTGGTCCTGACGCCGTGCATAGGTGGGATCACTCCACCTGAATTTTTTTGAGTCGCGAGTGAGTTTTCTCGCTGCAAATTTACCCTGTCCCATTAAATACCCTCGGAATCTGGTTTTTATGGATGCATATGTATCTCGCTGAGATATAATACAAACGCGCGGAACAAATTTATATATTGTGCAATTGCTCTCGCTTGCCTGTATGTGTTAGTCTCTATTGATAATAATATTATATCCCCGTCCCGCATAATTCTTACAATGATTTCCCGGATTTACAAGAACGCATATTTCGACGCGAGTCACCGTTTGCTCCATTATAAGGGCAAATGTGCAAACCTCCATGGTCACCGGTGGAAGGTGGAAGTCTGGGTCCGGGGTTCCGTCGACAAGATCACCGGGATCCTTGTGGACTATAATCTGATCCGTGACACGATAGAACACTATGATCACCAGGTGATTCTCAACGAACAGGACCCGATGGTTGAGTGCCTTGAACAGTTCCAGCCTGTCATCAGGACACCTGGAGACCCGACCAGCGAGCTGCTTGCAGATATAATCAGGGTGCGGATCAATACCGAGTGTAAAACCGCGGACCTCGACGCCGTTGTGGTAAAAATAAGGGTCTGGGAATCTCCGACCTGTTTTGCAGAGATTACAGAATGAAACTGGTTGAAATTTTTAAAAGTATCCAGGGAGAGGGAAAGAACCAGGGAAAACCCACCGTGTTCATCCGGCTTGCAGGGTGCAACCTGGATTGCAGCTGGTGCGATACGCCGGGTTCACACGACGCGGGAGAGGAGATCGATAATGATGAGATCGTCAAGAGGGTGGACGAGTCCGGTTGCAAGGAGATATGCATCACCGGCGGGGAGCCGCTCCTCCAGGTATCAGAACTCCGGGTACTGCTCTCACGCCTCAGCAGGCTTGGATATTCAATCGAGATCGAAACCAATGGCACAATCGATTTCAGGCAGGTCCAGGATAATGCCACGATCTGCATGGATGTCAAGTGCCCGTCATCCGGGGAACAAAGCGATCTTTCACTCCTCAGAAAAATTACCTCAGGGGATAGTGTGAAATTTGTAGTCGGTGACCTGGAAGACTGCCGGTATGCAGAAGGGGTAATTCAGCACCACCCTATCAGGGGAGAGATCTTTTTCTCACCCGTGGCAGGGTCAGACTATCATGAACTGGCATGCCATGTACTTGATAACAACCTGCCGGTCAGGTTCCAGGTACAGCTCCACAAAATAATCGGTGTCCGCTGATGAAAGCAATATGTCTGTTATCGGGCGGGATGGACTCCAGCACGCTCGCATATGTCGCAAAAGACCAGGGTTATGAGATCTACGCATTGCATGTGAATTATGGCCAGAGGACAGAGCGGCGTGAGCTCCAGTCGGCGAAAACTATTGCGAAACTGCTGGAAGCAAAGGAGTTTATCGAGGTTAATCTCGGTTACCTTTCCCAGTTCGGGGATTCGAGCCTTACCGACCGTTCAATAGAGGTTGAAGAATTCGATGAGTCCCGCGCTGGAATCCCCAATACCTACGTTCCGTTCCGGAACGCAAACCTCCTTTCCATTGCCACAAGCTTTGCCGAATCACGGAAGGCCGAAACAATCTTTATTGGTGTTCAGTCGCTGGACTACAGTGGCTACCCGGACTGCAGGCCACAGTTTATTGAGGCATTCCAGAAGGTGGTCGATACCGGTACCAGGGATGACACTCATATCAGGCTGCTGACCCCGTTTATCTCAATGACAAAAAAGGATATCCTTGAACGGGGTCTCACTCTCGGTGTTCCTTACCAGTATACCTGGTCCTGTTACCAGCGGGAAGACATGGCATGCGGGGTGTGTGGTTCCTGCCATTTCAGAAAAGAGGCCTTCCGTTCTGCGGGAGTCCGGGATCCAATCCCCTACGCAGAGGAGTGACCAATGGAACTGTTCCGGAGTAAACGCCTTGTAATTGAACGTGTGGAGTATACGCTCCCGGATGGGCGGAGAAAAGAGGGTGTCATAGCCCACCCCGGGGATGCCGTGGTCATCCTCCCGAAATGTGGGGACGCGTGCTGGCACCTGATCCGGCAATACCGGTTTGCGGTAGGCAGTTACATTCTCGAAGCACCTGCCGGAAAACTGGAGGAGGGAGAATTTCCGGTTGAGACCGCACACAGGGAACTCATCGAAGAGACCGGCTACCAGGCAGGGGATATGGTTGAAAAAGGGTGGATCTATACTACTCCCGGGTTTTCGGATGAAAAACTCCACCTCTTTGAAGCCCGGGACCTTTCGCTATCTGATGCCTTCGAAAAAGACGAGGACGAGCTGATCGAGCTAGTAACGGTAACGGGCCGGGAACTGGAGCAGATGTGTCTCGATGGCCGGGTTTCGGATGCAAAGACCATCAGTGTCGTCTACCGTTGTCTGAGGGGGGTGATAACATGAAACCGGTGTTGAAACGATATGGCTGGATGGCAATGATTGGATGTATTGTCCTTTTAGGAGTCCTGCTGGCAGGCTGCACGGGGACACCCCCGGTGGACCGGACATATTCCGTGGACTCTTCGGGCGTATTATCAGTCCGGTGTCCACCGGTCCAGATTGCGGAGACCGTCCTTTCAACAGACGCCAATGTAACCGTAAGCAGGCTGGTATTCCATACACCCCACGGGGACGTATTCGGCCTGCTTGCAGTCCCGGCGGGTGCAAGTCCGAAGGCCGCGTTTGTGCATGCACCCGGGGCAGGTAACAAAAAAGAGGGGCATGAAGGGAGGGCAGTTTCCTATGCACAAAACGGTTATGCCTACCTCGTCCTCGACATCCGGGGAAACGGGGGTGAAACCCAGGGCTACCCTCTGGATTTCGAGAAAGATTTCGCCCTTTACCAGAAAGGGGAATTCCCTGAATACTATGATACCGTGTGTGATATGATCAATGCACGGCAGTTCCTCACATCGCGGTACGGTGTACCGGTCTATGCATCAGGGGAGAGTAACGGGGGCAGGTATGCTGCAGTTGCAACCGCAATCGACCCTGGTTTTGCGGGGTACGTGGGGATATCGACCTCGGGATTCGGAAGGGCTGGGGATAATCCGAATTACCTGGAAACCGCAAGAAAATTCCTCCTCTCCATCGACCCTGACGTCTATATCGGGGGAATTTCCCCAAGACCCATCATCCTGTTCCACGCACCGGATGATCCGATTATACCATTCAGCGATGGTAGGAAATTGAATGACCTGGCAAAAGAGCCAAAGAAGTTCTTCTCATTCAACGGGACACACGGGGTCAATGGTGAGGTCGACCAGGTACTGATAGCTGAGTATACTCAAATTTATGGCTGAAGGCGTGAAATAGATACTGACCCGGTACCGGGAGTTCCTTTATGGCTGAAGTTGAAGAGATGGACGAGGCGCGACGCCGCTACGAATTCAAAAAGACGCTAGAGAAGCTCGAAGCGAAGCAGGGGAGCGGAACAGAACTTATTACTATCTACATCCCCCCTGACAAGCAGATCTATGATGTGACCAACCAGCTCAAGGACGAATTCGGCCAGTGTGCGAACATCAAGAGCAAACAGACGAAAGTAAATGTCCAGAGCGCCATCTCTTCAATCCTTTCCCGCCTGAAATACTATAAAAGACCGCCTGCAAACGGTCTTGCAGTCCTCTGCGGTACTATCCTGCTCGGTGGTGACCGTAGCGACCTGGAATGCACCATCATCGAGCCCCCGGAACCGCTCCACCTCTATATGTACCGGTGCAGCTCACAGTTCGAGCTCGAACCGCTCCGGCAGATGCTTGAGGAAAAGAGCGTGTATGGCCTCCTGGTTCTCGATCGACGGGAGGCATACTGGGGTTTTCTCCGCGGTAACCATATCGAACCGATTGGGGGTGTCACATCCACGGTCCCCGGAAAACAGCGGAAAGGCGGCCAGTCCGCAGCCCGGTTCGGGCGGCTCAGGGAGATCGCAATTAACGAGTTTTATACGAAAATCGGTGAACGCTCAAGTGCAATTTTCCTCGCAGAGAAAGACTTCTTTGAGAGGTTCAAGGGCGTCCTGATAGGTGGACCCAGCCCGACAAAAGAAGAATTTGAGGCAGGAAATTTCCTCCACCACGAGATACAGAAACGGATCATCGGCATTTTTGATGTGGCCTACACCAATGAAAGCGGTCTCGATGAACTGGTCGATGCCGCAGAGGACGCACTCAAGGGAATGACCGTGGTGAAGGAAAAGGCTGTAATGCAGCGCTTCTTAAAAGAGCTGGTCAAGGATAACGGGGTAGCTTCGTACGGCGAGGAGAATATCAGGAAAAACCTCGAACTCGGCGCCGCTGAAATACTCCTGCTCTCAGCCAGCCTCCGGAAATCCAGGTTAACAATCAGGTGCCCGAGTTGTGGCTATACCAAAAACTATACGGTAGTACTCCAGGCGGGCAAAACCGTTAAAGACCTGGAATTCGGTAACTGCCCGAATTGTACCGCTCCGCTGGTCCTTGATGAAGAAGTGGACATCATCGAAGAACTGACGAAAATTGCCGACCTGAGCAGTGCAAAGGTGGAAATAATATCTGACGATTTTGAAGAAGGTTCAATTCTTTTTACGGCTTTTGGTGGTATTGCCGCCATATTGCGATACAGGACGGGTTATTAATGTTTCTTTTAATGTATACAACGATTGAAAATGTACTAAAGTCACGGACGGGCCTGTGCGATGTGCAGCTGACTGATGGCGGGGAGCATGCGGACCTGGCCACCACCGTGGCATTCACCCTTGCAAAGGAGAGGAAGCAGAGCCCCGTAATAATCGCGGAAGAGCTGGCACAGGATCTGAGCGGCGACCCGGTGTTTGAACACATCCAGGTCACGGTGAAAGGGCCCTATATCAATTTCCTGTTCGGACCATCCTATGTAAGCAGGACCCTCGAAGAAGCGGTAAAGCCCGGGTATGGTAACCTGCCTCCGAAACGGGAAAGGGTTGTTCTTGAGCACACCAGTGCAAACCCGAACGGCCCCCTCCATGTCGGGCATATCAGGAATTCCATTTTGGGCGATACACTCGCACGCTGTTTCCGGAAAGCAGGGTACAGGCTTGAAGTCCAGTATTATGTCAATGATATGGGGCGGCAGATCGCAATCGTGGTCTGGGGGTTCGATCACCTCGATACTGGTGCAAAAGACGGTGAAAAAGCTGATCACTACGTGGCGAGGATCTACATCGCGGCGAACAGGGAACTCGAGTCCGACCCCGGGCTTATGGCTGTAGTGGACAGTCTGATGCAGCAGGTTGAACGCTCCGAGAGGTCGACAGTTGCGAGATTCAGGTCTGCTGTAACGCGGTGCCTTGACGGTTTCCATGTAACGATGGGCCGCCTGAAGGTCCATCATGACCGGTTTGTCTGGGAGAGCGATTTTGTCAGAAACGGTGACACCGAGAGGTTCCTTTCAAGGCTCCACCGGCTCCCGGAGTACCACGAGGAGGGCAAAGTCTGGCTTGACCTGAACGCCGCCGGTTTTGAAAAGGAATACGTGCTGAGGCGGACAGATGGGACCTCCGTGTATGCGACCCGCGACCTTGCCTACCACATGTGGAAGGGTAAAAATTTTGACCGTGTCATCGATGTACTCGGGGCTGACCATAAGTTGATTGGGGGGCAGCTCCAGGCGACCATGCGCCTCATTGGAGAAAAAGCCCCGGAAATTGTCCACTTTGAGTTTGTTTCACTCCCCGAAGGCTCAATGAGCACCAGGGCAGGGAAATTTGTCTCTGCCGACGAACTGATGGACGAAGTAACAAAACGGGCATTTGAGGAGGTCACCGTCAGGAGGCCCGAACTTGACGAAGATACAAGGAACAATATTGCCGTATCGGTCGCAATTGCAGCAATACGGTACGATATTGTAAAAATATCACCTGAAAAGAGCACCATATTCAACTGGAAAGAGGCACTTGACTTCGAGCGGCAGAGCGGCCCGTACATCCAGTATGCCCATGCACGGGCATGCAGCATCCTTGAAAAGGCCGGGGATTTTTCAGAGGCATACGATTTGAAAGACCCGCATGGTATCGCACTTGCAAAACAGATCGCAAAGTTTCCGGCGGTGATTGAAGAAGTGGTGCAGGAACTGAAACCCCACATCCTTGCCACGTATGCCCGTGAGCTGGCTGACCTGTTCAATGCGTTCTACCACTATGAACCCGTCCTTAAAAGCGGGGGTATCACGCGGCAAAGTCGCCTTACCCTTGTAAAGGCAGCAAAAAACACCCTTAAAGAATCATTGGAATCCCTTGGTATCGATGCAATCAGCACCATGTGACGCCCTGAAAAAGCAGGGCTACCAGTTTTTTTCCGAAACGTCAACTGCTGCCGTAAAGCCCTGCCTCTGGTGCAAGCGTGCACTGAAGGGGGGGGAGATGTGCTATAAGCACCAGTTTTACGGGATTGACAGCCATCGCTGCGTCCAGATGACCCCGACCCTGCTATGCAACCACCGGTGCCTGTTCTGCTGGCGTTCATTCGAACATGAAATGCCCGGGGAATCCGAGTGTCCGCCGGAAGAGATCATCGGGAACTTCAGGAGACTCCAGAAGAGGGCACTTTCCGGGTACAAAGTCTCCCCGTATGTTACAGAACAACGGTTTTCAGAAGCGCTTGAACCTAAAAACATTGCAATTTCTCTTTCCGGCGAGCCCACCCTCTATTCCAGGCTGCCGGAATTAATCAGCCTTTTCAACGCTGAAGGTTGCACAACGTTTCTCGTCAGTAACGGGACCCGGCCGGAAGTTCTCAGGCAATGCCGGCCGTTCCAGATGTATGTTTCACTGGTAGCCCCGGACCAGGCCACCTACGAGCGTGTCTGCAGGCCCGTGGAAGACAGCTGGGAGAGCCTGAAGGAGAGCCTTGCAGTACTCGACAGCCGGCGATCGGCAATCCGCATTACCCTTGTACAGGGCATAAACGACATTGACCCCCAGGGGTACGCACGCCTGGTTGCTGACTCGGGGGCAGATTACATCGAAGTAAAGGGATACATGTATCTTGGATACAGTAGAAAACGATTGCAGCGA
>CAIKOD010000126.1 GCA_903828975.1 uncultured Methanomicrobiales archaeon
CCGGTTCCTCCCGGATGGCACACACATCTTTGTCAACGATGCATATTGCCGGTATTTCGACAAGAAACAGGAGGAGATCATCGGGCACCGGTTCAGACCCGTCCTCCATCCGGAAGACCGGGAAATTGTTGCACGGCATATTGCCACCCTCACATCCGATCATCCCCATGAGACAATCGACCAGCGGATCATTATGCCAGACGGCAGTACCCGCTGGCAGCGGTGGAGCGACCGGGCAATCTTTGATCCGGACGGCAGGGTTATTGAATATCAGTCTGTCGGGTGGGATATCACTGAGCAAAAAGAACTAGAAAAGGAGACGGAGTACCATACGCAGGAACTCCGGCGATACTCAATGTCGCTCGCTGCGGCGAATAAAAAACTCAACCTTCTCTCCGGCATTACGCGCCACGACATCAACAACCAGCTCACCGTGCTGCGGGGATACCTCGCCATCCTGGAAGACAGCCATCTCAATCCCTCACAGAATGAGTATTTCCGGAAGGTCACAACCGCTGCAGAGCGGATCTCGGCCATGATCCAGTTCACCAGGGAATACGAGGAGATCGGTATCCATGTCCCTGCCTGGCAGGACTGCCGTACACTCGTGGACACTGCAGCAAAACAAGCCCCGCTCGGACAGGTCATGGTGAACAACGATCTACCTGCAGGTACGGAAGTTTTCGCCGACCCGCTGATTATCAAAGTGTTTTACAACCTGATGGACAACGCGGCGCGGTACGGTGGGAAGATCACGACCATCCGGTTCTCTGGCCTGGAATCCGGTGATGATCAGGTCATCGTGTGCGAGGATGATGGCGCGGGTATCACGCTTGAAGAGAAGGGGAAGATCTTCGAACGTGGATTCGGGAAGAACACCGGGCTTGGGCTCTTTCTGTCCCGTGAGATCCTTGCGATAACCGGGATTACAATTATAGAAACCGGCGGGCCGGGGAAGGGAGCACGGTTCGAGATGACGGTGCCGGAGGGGGCGTGGCGTATAGCGGGGAAGGGTGCATGATGGCAGATAAATTCCGGGTTCTCTACGTCGATGACGAACATGGCCTGCTTGACCTCGGTAAGCAGTTCCTTGAAAGAACCGGGGATTTTTCAGTTACCCTTATCGATTCGGCATCAGATGCCCTGGATCTTCTTAAAACCGAACAATTCGATGCCATAATTTCCGATTACCAGATGCCGGAGATGGATGGCATTGCGTTCCTCAAACAACTCAAAGCATCAGGGAATACAACCCCGTTCATCATCTTCACGGGCAAGGGGCGTGAAGTGGTTGTCATTGAAGCGCTCAATGAAGGCGCTGCTTTTTATCTTCAGAAAGGTGGTGAGCCCAAGTCGCAGTTCGCTGAGCTCTCGCACCAGATCCGTCAGGCTGTGAACCGGAAACGGGCTGAAGAGGCGCTGCGCGAAAGCGAACTTTTCTTAAAGGAAACCCAGCAGATTGCCCGGCTGGGTGGCTGGAAAGCCAACCCCCACACAGACTACCTTCTATGGACCGATGGGATTTACGACATCATCGAAGCTCCGCGCGATTACCGGCCGGGACTTACCGAGGGAATGAAATATTATGTTCCGGAGGACATTCCGGTCATACGTGAAAAAGTGGCTGCCTGCCTTGCAACCGGCGAGCCATTTGTCATTGAAGTACAGATAACCACCGAAACCGGCAAAAAAGTATGGACAGAACTGCGGGGCCTGGCACCGGTAATTGAGGGGACCCGTTCCTACGTAGTGGGCACTCTTCAGGATATCACCGAGCGTAAACTGGTGGAGAGATCCCTGCGGGAGGGCGGGCGTCAACTTAACTCAATGGCCACCAACATTCCCGGGGTTGTCTACCGGTTCTTCGTGAACCCTGACGGGACTTCCGGGTTTGATTATATCAGCAAGCAGAGCCGGCAGATCCTCGGTCTTGAGAATGACCCGGTTACGTTTTTCAGTCGGGTCACTGAGGGTATTGTTCCAGAAGACCGGGAACGGTTCATCAGCTCGGTTCAGCACGCTATCAGCACAAAAACTCTTTGGGAGTTTGATGGCTGGTATGTGAAACCTTCGGGGAAAAAGATCTGGTTCGGCGCGGTGTCCAGCCCGGTAACGGAAAATGAGCGGCTCGTCTTCGACGGTGTTGTTTTTGACAATACCGATCGGAAGCGTGCCGAATATGAACTCTCAAAGAAAAACGAAGAACTCAATGCTTCGTATGAGCAGATTGCTGCATCTGATGAGGAACACCGCAGGCAGTATAAGGAACTTGCACAGAGCGAGGCCCGCTTCCGCACCATCATCCACTCGATGCAATTTGGCATAGTCATCATCGATGCAAAAACCCATACGATCCTCGAAGCCAATGCCAAAGCTCTCGAAATGATTGGGAGCAGAAATGACGCTATTGTCGGCTCGGTATGCCACAGATTTATATGTCCTGCTGAAACCGGCAGATGCCCGGTTACTGATCTCGGCCAGAACGTTGATTCATCTGAACGAATCCTTCTCAATCTGCGGGGGGAGAAGGTAACCATCCTTAAAAGTGTTATTAAAACGATGCTGGGGGGAAAGGAGGTATTGATAGAATCCTTCATCGACATCGCCAATCCTAAGCGGATGGAGGCGGCACTAAAGGAGAGCGAAGAAAAGTACCGCTTCTTAATCGAAAACAGCCACGATATTATCTATACGATCACTCCACAGGGAGTATTTACCTTTGTCTCCCCCGCCTGGACTGAACTCCTGGGCCATCCGGTGACCGGAGTGGTGGGAAAACCATTCCAGCAATTCGTCCATCCGGATGACATTGCGGAATGCTGGGCATTCATGCAGAGAACGATCGATACAGGTGAACGACAAACCGGAGTTGAGTACCGGGTGCAACACGCGGATGGTTCCTGGCGCTGGCATACGTCCAATGCTGTCCCCCTCAAGGATGAATCTGGCATGATCGTTGGTTTCGAGGGCAGCGCCAGCGACATTACCGAGCGTAAAAATCTCGAATATGATATGAAGTTCCATGAGCAGGAACTTACACAATTCTCTAAGTCCCTCGCTACGGCGAACAAGAAACTTACCCTCCTCTCCAGCATTACCCGTCACGACATCAACAACCAGCTCACGATACTAATGGGCTACCTCACCCTCCTCGAAAAGAAGGAGCCCGATACGACTCACAACGAGTATTTCCAGAAGGTTTCGACCGCGGCAAAACGCATCTCCGGTATGGTCCAGTTCACCAAAGAATACGAGGAGATCGGGGTCGCGGCCCCTTTCTGGCAGGACTGCCGCACACTCGTGGACACTGCAGCAAAACAAGCCCCGCTAGGACAGGTCATGGTGAACAACGATCTACCTGCAGGAACGGAAGTTTTCGCCGATCCGCTGATTATCAAAGTGTTTTACAACCTGATGGACAACGCGGCGCGGTACGGTGGGAAGATCACGACCATCCGGTTCTCTGCCCTGGAATCCGGTGATGATCAGGTCATCGTGTGCGAGGATGATGGCGAAGGCGTCCCGCAGGGTGAGAAGGAGAAGATCTTCGAACGTGGATTCGGGAAGAACACCGGGCTTGGGCTCTTTCTGTCCCGTGAGATCCTTGCGATAACCGGGATTACAATTATAGAAACCGGCGAGCCCGGGAAGGGAGCAC
>CAIKOD010000127.1 GCA_903828975.1 uncultured Methanomicrobiales archaeon
GATTGGGATGAGCTTGCGTAATACTGGCTCTGTTGAACTCCTCCCAATCTATTTTCAGATTATTGAGTATTCCGAAATTTTATCATGCATCCCGGGGCTCCGACCCGCTGCCCTGGTGACCCCCGTTGTGACAGGGGCTGGTTTCCTTAATCTCTGAAATATTCAGGACCCCAAAAGAGAAACCCCGGTGAAAGAATTTTTTGATATGTCTTTGGGAGGAGTTCAACAGAGCCAGTATTACGCAAGCTCATCCCAATCTGAATTCCTGCGGCGATAGAGGATAATCCCAACGACAACGACCACGGCAATAACTACAATAATGACAATATAGATGAGGATGCTGCCCAGTCCGGTGGCCGCCCCTCCAAAAATTCCGCCGATCCCCTTCAATACAGAATCCATCGGGTTGGCCTCACCAATCTCCTTTCTTAATACAAGGGCCGCATTGTAACTTTGGGTTGCCATGTCTGATGACTGTAACGCCTTGTCCTTCGCCCCGGTGAAATCATTTTTCGGGAGGAGGTCATTTGCTTCCGATAGCAGGTCTGCAGCCCGGTCCCGTTTCTGAATGATCGGGACAAGTCGGGCATCATTTCCCATGCTCCGGTTCACTTTGAAGTAGGTAATGAGGTCATCTGTCTGGTCAATTGGGGTTTGTGCCTCGTTAATGACCTGTTGAGCAATGGCCCTGTCAAGTGCCTTCTGACCATCTTTCAGGAGTGCCTGCGCATTAGTCAGATAGGCCTGGGCTGATGAAAATGAAGTGGATTTCTCGGCATTCTGAATTGCGGTATTTGCTGCCGAATATTTCTCCATCGCTGCTGTTGTTTCAATCCCCTCCTGAGCCTTTTCATCAATTAATGCCCGGAATGCAATAAGGGAAGTTTTTACCTCAGATATTGCCTTGCTTTTATCAGCCGGATTTATTACGTAACTTTGCCTGATCACTTCACTACCGGATAGCGCTTCTGACTTACCACTCAGTTCAGCGACCCGGAGAACAGTCTTGTTACCCGAAGCAGTTACCGTGGGGACTTCCCCATTCAGGGTGACCCGCATGGACAATTCCCTTTTTGAAGGATATGACAGGACCCAACCATTGATATTTAAATTTCGCCCGTTTGCAGTAACAGCCGGGTTTGGATTACCGTCAAGGGAGGTGATGTATGACCACTGCCCGTTCTCAAGATCCGTTGACATCGTAAGTGTCTCCTCACTCGGGAAGGTTTCGCCACCAGTGGGATTAAAATCGATAACGAAAGACGCAGTAACAGGATTCGGGGGAGTCTGGCCAGAAACGAGATCGCCAGTCGGGGTAATTGCAATGTTTTTTACACTTATCGACGCAGATACAGCGGTAATTCCTGCAATAAGGATAATCAGGACAATAAAACTTATCTTCAACGTACTCATATAATGCGGCCCTCACTCAAACAGCGGTTCAATTGACTCCTGCTCAAACATTGTTGATTTTTGACCCCTGTCAGGTTTATATACATCATCTTTTGTCTCTTTGGCGATTTCAAGGAGTTCCCTGATGCGTGGTGCATTCCCAATACTTGCAAGCACTACCACAAC
>CAIKOD010000128.1 GCA_903828975.1 uncultured Methanomicrobiales archaeon
CGGCTGATATCCCGGTCAGAGTTACGGGGGTCTTGTAACCGGTAATCTTCCCGTCCAGCCAGACACTGGCACCTGCCGGAACCGAACTTACCGAGATTGATCCGGTTACCGGACCCTGGCGGGTAAGATACACCTTCACCGAAGAAGTCCGGCCGGCAGTCACTATTACACCCTGGGACACATCCGTATACCCTGTCATGCTGCAACGGACCGTGTGGGCTCCAGCTGAAATACCAGGGAGTGTTGCCGGAGTGTTATAACCCGAATTTTTCCCGTCGAGGTAGACCGCTGCACCTCCCGGATTCGAGGTTACATCAATTGTTCCAGATGTCGACGACCCGTAACGGGCCATCAGGAGATCATGGGACGGGTCCCCGTCGTAGATCACCGGGTGCTGGTCATAATGTTTCCATGTAGTAAGCGGGGAGGCATAATTGAAGGCCTCTTCAGCCGAGACCCAGGTATCAGAATTCGTATCTGCTGAAGGGTTGCCAACTCCCTCCACGAAATACGTAGTAAACCAGCTGCCAGAAATAGCATTCGTCCACGAGCCTTCACCTGACCTGCAGGAGACCTGGACGACATACTGGGTGCCGGTGAGGGCTTTCTGCTGTTCTGCTGAACTTTGAGCGAGGGTATCCCTGCTTTCAAATGTCCCGAGGAAATTCTGTGAAAACCGGTCTGCCCCTGGAATTTTATCACTTCCGGCTTTTAGCTGCGGGGTAGTGACCATTTCCTTCGTACCACCCTTCAGTATACCCTCGGCTTCGCAGGCATCAATAATAACAAGGATATTTTTGCACCTGATACCATCCAGCCATTGCTTCAGTTCTGAACTTGAAATATCATAATATACTGAATCCAGCTCTGAATCATACGGTTCAAGGTACGAAGTCCCGTACCCGGAAGGGTATACGTAACCATGCCCGCTGAAATAAAAAACAACCGTATCGTCTTTGCCTGCCCTGGAGCTCATCTGTATTAGTGCCTGCCTGATAGCGCTCTTCGTCGCCTGGCCATCCTGCAGGGATGTTATCCGTGATGAGGAATAGCCGCAGTCATTGATGAGCATATCTCTCATATGCGGTGTATCATACTGCACACCGTCCAGGTCACTGGAGGGGTTCTTGTACGTGGACACCCCGGCGAGGAGGGCATACGTTACCCCTGAGGACTTAAGGGTATCATCACTCACGGCCGCAGTACTGCCATAATATGATCCCGATGCTGATACTGCCCCTACAGCGATCAGGTTCAGTATGAGGATAATTACAATCAGTATTCTGTTATTATTCATCAATGACAATCCCACAGGCTCTTTCTTTTTTGCCATTAAAAAGGTATATTATTGTACTACTCCGGAAAAGGCACCAGTGTTTTCTGCTGTAGTGAGAAAACACCATTTCATGGGATCAGGTCCCCAGTGAAATCTGTTTTGGTGTAACGAGACTGTGAAGTTCCCCGGAAAGGTCTCCATGAAAAGTAACATTTTTTATCCTGGCGAAGGCACCCTTGGCAAGGACTACTGATGCCGTAGCGTTCCCGGAAATTATGCGGCTGACAACAACCGAGAGCATTGGTTCATGCCCGATAATCAGGACTGAACTGTCCACGCCAGCCGTCGCAATCTGGCGTGACAGGGCCTCCAGGTCACCCCCGGGGGAAAGGAGGCCCCAGACCTGGACGTTATGCTCCTGTTTTGTGGTTGAGCCAATTATTTCAGCAGTCTCCCGGGCCCTTTTCAGCGGGCTGGTCGCAATCAGATCGAAGGAATAACCCATGGCTACCGTCCAGTGACCGATTTTCTTTATTTCCTCCCGTCCCTGTCCGGTAAGGGCACGGTCAGCATCATGAATACCCATTGCGCGAGCTTCTGCTCTCCCATGCCTCAGAATGAATAGTTCCACAATTACACCTGATCACCTGATGGGTAATGAGGTTTTTCATCGGATCGTGAATAGGGGGTATGCCTGTCAAACGGTATCCCGGGCGTGCGGGTTATATCCCAGGCAGGGCTGTGAAAAAATTCCGGCACCAGGACTACCCTTTCAGGGTCGGTTCCCATGAGATGAGCTAGGGGGCCGGCATTACCGGGCACGGAACCATGCAGTGCAAAACACATATATGAGGACTACGTTCACCGGCTTGATTATTGTTAGAATAACGGCCCTGCTGACCTGCTCTCAAATCTATCCAGGGGATTCGGATATTCCCGGATTTACCCACGCTCCCGGGGCTCCGCCCCCCGCTGTGGCGACCCCGGTCAGGATAGGGGATTACCTCTAAATCTCTGAAATTTCCAGGAATACTGCAGTTGAACCCTGCCCAAAGGATATCCTGGCCGGGGGTGAGACAGGGAGGAGGTAAAAGCCCCTCCGATCTTACGTATTTTCACTTCCTTTGTCATGAAAATGGTAAATCCAACAACGTGGTGGGATCAGCAAAAATTGGCCATTCATATTTTCATAGGTTTGGTGTGATGCCAGAGGGCTTCATGAACTTTTTTTGTAACCACGCAGGGTTTCCCATGAAAATGCTTGAATGGTCACCAATATGAAGCGATTTTGAACGTGGCATTTTCATTGTTCGGGTGTGGATGTCCCGTTCATGTGTCTTTCAACAAAGCCTGCTATGAGCATTTGGCTCATAAATGAGCAAGAAAAAGGAGGCATGTCAGATAGTTTTGCCGGAGTTTTTCATATCAGCCAGAAAAACGGGAGGGTTTCATACTACATTCCGGAAATTTTTCACGCCTGAAAGGGACGGGAAGGAGACCAATCAAAAAAAAGTGGCATTGTCACGCTCATTCACCCCATATCCAGCTCCAGAAGGACTCGCGTGGAGGTGGTAACTGCAGGGGAGCACGGTCGCTCATTTTCCGGAACTCCCCTTGTAAAAATTCTTTATCTTTCCGCAATTCGTCAATAATAAAGCTCTTCGCCTTGCTGAGCTCCGCTTCCACCTGTAACTCGTGAATTTGCTTTTCAAGGTCTTCACGCTCATTAAGGAACTTATTCCGATCAGATTCTGCATGGTCCCTGGCACCCTTGAGATGGTTAACAGTACTTTGAAGGACCGTTACATCTGCAGCAAGCCTGTCCCGTTCAGCCTGGAGTCCGGCACAGTTGTTTTTCAGCTGGGCCAGTTCAGGAAGGACCGAGTCCCGCTCAAAAAGGAAACGGTCAGCAATATTTTTCTGCTGTTCCAGGTCGGAAACCAGCAGGTCCCGTTCACGCTGGAGGACAATAATGCCGGATTTCTCCCGTAATAGTTCAGCATTTATCGTATCATTGTCTTTCCGGAGCTGGTCGCTGGCGCTCCTGTACTGGTTTAGATCAGCCACAAGCAGGTCCCGTTCATTCCTGAGCAGCCCGAGGTTATTTCTTGCCTGGATCATTTCTGCACCCAGTTCATCACGCTCTCTCCTCAGCTGGTCGCAAAGGTTCTTATGCTGGTTTAAGTCGGCGACCAGGATATCCTTTTCATTCCGGAGGATACCCATGTTATTTCCGGTCTGCGTGAGTTCTGCATTCAGTGCATCACGCTCTTTCCTGAGCTGGTCGCTGGTGCTCTTGCACTGGTATAGCTCGGTATCCAGGCGTATCTGCTCCTCCTGGAGGAGGCTTATGGTGGTTTTCTGCCTTTTGGATTCGGCAACAGCCGTATCCCGTGCAATCGAGAGCTCTGCAGAGAACTCTTTTAAGTGGCTGATTTCATTTATACTTTCAATATCAGGCCCTTCCGGATGAAGGTACCTGTCAATTGCCAATGCCACCCATTCAGATAATTTAAGACCCCTTGTTTTCCTGTCTGCATCGATTTCATCAACAAGTGCCGTGTCTATTTTCGCAGAAATCTTCGCCAACTGCTGGTCCCTCCACATTAGACGATTAAGAGATGATATAAAATACCTGTCGGTCTTAAACCGGGCTTTTTTATGGACAACCCGTACTCCGTTAATCCCCCGCCGGATTGTTTACCCCCGGGATGTCTGGTGGAGCAGTCAACGGGATTCATACGATTGGTCCCGGTAATTTGAACGGGGGCCGGCTATCACCATGACCTGCCCCGGTAATAGCCATGTACAATAAACCACACCCCGGCGAGGACTAAAAATATAGCCAGAATATCTGGCCATTCTGAGCGTGGGACCCAGATAATTGCAAAGCCACTGGCAATGATGTAAAGTCCTATGACCACCCGGACAAGGTAGGACACATCACGCCGGACAGGAGTACCGGACTGGTCCTGGTACCCCGTGTAATTGCCTGACCTTGCGGTAAAAACCAGGTATCCCAGTCCAAGGCCTGCCAGAAACCCGGTAAACTGGTAACCAAGGATAATCCCTATCCCGAGGCCGATAAGTCCGCCTGCAGGAATTACGTAGAACCCTCCGTGCCTGGCCCTCTGCTCTATGGACATAACCGATAGCTCATCATTGATCTAAATAAATACGTACGATCATCATTTTTCGTCCTTCAGGTGACGGCCCCCACCATTATTTAAAAAGGATCATGGGTGACCCGGGCCCTTTCCGGCCTGGATAACCGTTACTGTTGAGGTTGAAGACGAGATACTGATACCCGGTTGTTCCTGGATCGTTTCAAGGATCATCTCGGAAAGACGGGTACGAAAAGCCCTTCTATCTTTCATCCTTGTCACATACCTTACGTGAAACATGATCCAGTTATCAGTAGGAGTAACATAGATTGCCGGTTCCACCATTCTTTTCGGTAGGTAATATTTTTCTCCCAGCTGCTCTATCTCGCTCTCCGCTTCTGTCGCGATTGCGGAGGTCTCACGTTGTACGATGCCAAGGATGAGATCTTTTGCTTTTCTCCAGTCACTGGAATAGGTCACGGGTATCTTTATCTCGTCCCATAAAAATGAGTGATCCTGCGTGTAATTGTGGACCTCATTACTGATGATCCTCCCGTTCGGGACCATTGTCAGGCGACCCGTTGGCTGGTCCCCGTCAATCCATCCCCGGAGCTCCATCAGGGTCGTATACATGATACCTACGTCCATGACGTCCCCGGTCTCATTCCCGATTTCAATCCGGTCTCCAACACGGTATAAATTTCCGGTCATTATCATGATGCCCCCTGCAAAATTCCGGATCACGTCCTGGAGACTTATGGCAACTCCGGCACCTATGATACCATACAATACGACGAGCGACTGGGGGTCAGGTACCCAGATCCTGATAACCACGAGGATTACTAAAAGCGCAGAAAGTATGTTAATGACTTTATTCAGCGAATAGCGGGTTAATTTATCTTCAATCTGTTTGAGTGCAAATTCCCACGCAAGGACGGATACAAACAGGTATACGATCGCGATCGTCCAGAGGGGGAGACCTGGTAGAGGTGCTTCCCGGGAAGGTAACTGCTTCCAAACCATGTGACAATTGCACCGATGATGATACCAGCCACAACGAGGACTTTTTTCAGCATTCAGGAGCTCCTGTTTATATCGCAACGGTCCGGACTACCAGGGATCCGGCCGGTTCCGGGCCGGCACGCCAACACACGGTATGAATATGGACCGCGAGGATACTATTATCCAGAAAAGAACTGGCCCTGGTACGTGATAATGGCTTTCACCCAGGTAACCGTCTGACTATTGATTCCACCGAATATCTTCGTCCCCCATATCACACGGGAAGGCCAGGGGTCCCGGCCACAATCTCCTTATCAATTCAAATAATTTGACGCAGTAAATGGCATACAACAATGTCTGTGACCAGGCAGGAAAAAATCCTCGTCGTCGAAGACGATACAATTATTGCAATCACGATAGAGGGGAGACTGAAGCAGTTTGGTTACAGGGTCGTAGGGCGTGCATCCACCGCCAGGGACGCCATTAACAAGGCAATTGAGTTTGAACCGGACCTTGTCCTGATGGATATCCACCTGAAAGGTCCGGTAGATGGCATTGAAGCGGCGGAAACAATTTACGGCATCCACAATATCCCGGTTGTCTACCTCACGGCATATTCAGATGAACATACGCTTGAAAGGGCCCAGAAAACATCCCCTTTCGGATATATCGTCAAACCATTCAGTGATTCAACATTGAAGACGACGATAAAAATGGCCCTCCTCAAGCACAATGCTGAAAAAAAAGACCGCGAAGCTGATGACCTTATGACCTGGGAATAGGGACAGAGAAGGAACGGAATAAAAAGATGGCAGTTACCCCTGGCGCGATCACGATATTGAGCGTTGTTCTTTCAGTGACAATTTCTATCATCAGTATGTTCGTATATTACGAAAACCGGAACCGGTTGTCACTCTTTTTATGTATCGGGTTTTTATTGCTCGCTGTTTCTTTTTTCCTTCCGGAAAATAGTGTTTTTTCTGAACCGGCCCCTATAACTCTCATCGTCCGGATGCTGGCATTCCTCACGATCATGTTCGCTCTTTTTTTTTACCTTGGAGAAATCCGAAGCCAGGTATCTGTGCTTTCGGAGAAGAACCGTCAGCTCGAATCGGAAATAACGGACCGAAACCGTGCAGAAGAGGCGATGAGGTTATCAGAACACCGGCTTTCTGACATCATCAACTTCCTGCCGGATGCGACATTTGCCATCGACCTGAACGGGAACGTGATTGCGTGGAACAAGGCGATCGAAGAGATGACCGGTGTCCCGGCAGACCAGGTGATTGGAAAGGGCGGGTATGAGTATGCGGTGCCTTTTTACGGGGTACGGCGTCCTGTACTCATTGATCTGGTGTCACAGGACGGGAGTGAAGCAGGGGAGCGTTATCCGGGTATTGTAAAAAAGGGTGATAAGCTGATTTCCGAGACTTTTGTCCCACTCCTCTATGGTGGAAAGGGAGCCCAACTCTGGCTGATTGCATCCCCGCTCTACGATGAGAAGGGGATGCTGGTCGGTGCGGTTGAGTCAATCAGGGATATTACTGACCGGAAAATTGCAGAAGATAACGTCCGCCATACGCTCGAGGAGAAAGATGTCCTGCTGCAGGAGATCCATCACCGTGTCAAAAACAACCTCCAGGTCGTATCGGCCCTGATTGAACTCCAGCTGCAGTACATGAAGGACAAAAACAGCATCAACACGTTGCGGGACAGCCAGAACCGCATCCGTACCATGGCATTAATCCACGAGACACTATACCGTTCACATGACCTTTCAAAGGTTGAATTCCATGCCTACATCAGAAAACTCGTAGATGCCCTTTTTGATACCTACTCAATAGAAGAACATACCATTACCACTATTTATCTGGTCGATGAAACCCTGCTCGATGTAGACACCGCAATCCATTGCGGACTGATTGTGAACGAACTGGTATCTAATACATTCAAACATGCATTTCCCGATGGACGCCGCGGAACAATAACTATAGGGTTCCACAAGTCAGGTGAACACTACACCCTGTCCTACGCTGATAACGGGGTGGGAATACCGGGGGGGATCGATTGTACTACCACCGAAAGCCTGGGCCTGAAACTGGTCAGTCTGCTCTCGACCGAACAACTTGAAGGCACAATCCAGCTGATCAGGGGGCAGGGAACGAAATTTATCATCGTTTTTCCGGTAAAAAAACCTTAAATATACTGGCAGGGTAGTGCGGGTATCTATATACACCCTGCTGTCATAGTACCGCCATGAAAAAACAGGGCGAGCAAAAGACAAAGGGACACAAGGCTACAGTTAGTCCCTCAACAGCAGCCCCCGTGAAAGCTGCGAACCAGATAGATCAACAAAAAATTAATTCAATGAAAGATAAAAACGCTGCAAAATCTAAACGAGGTAAACACTGACGTTTTTTTTATGAATTGTCAGGTAATATCCCGTTTTTAACGTTTTTATTTACCGGGGATACCGGACACCACGAGTGCTGGTACCATGAGGCACCCGGTGTAACAGGATCTGGTAGGCCGGGGGTACATATCAGATAATCGCCGCATATTGTTACATTAAATTCTAAAAAACACCGGTAATCGGGACTTTCCAGAAAATGTATTTATATTCCTGCACCGTATGATTCTTTATGAAAGACCAGGGTAGTCAGAAAGGCAAGAGTAAAAAGCCTGAAAGTGTCGATGGGAAAGCAGCGGCAGTAGAGGCCCCGGTCACGGGAAACAAGGTACTCCCACTGACAGCCAAAGAAAAAATTGCTGCCAACCAGAAGAACAAAAGAAGAAGATAATCATTACAACCTATTTTTCCCGGGATCTCCCCCTGCCAGGATCTACCTGTCGCTCCTGTCAACACCTCCCGGTACCCGGTTATCATGGCCCCATCTGACACAACCCCGACCCGGAACAACATCCCGCTCCTGGAATTCAAAAATATTACCGTGATGAAGGATAAGATGAAAATCCTTGATTCCGTGTCCTTAAGACTGGAGGAGGGAGAGAACATTGCTATTCTCGGACCCAACGGTGCCGGGAAATCATCATTTATAAAAACCATCAACAGGGAGTATTATCCGCTATTACAGGAGGAGGGAGTAGTATTCCGTGTCAGGGGCAGGGAAACATGGGACGTCTTTGACCTGCGGTCCACCTTCGGGATCGTTTCCAATGATCTGGTATATGCATGTTCCAGGGAGATGACCGCCCGGGAAGTGGTACTATCGGGTTTTTTCAGCAGTATCGGGCTGTTCCGGCATCATGTCACCCGGGAAATGGAGAGAAAAACAGGCGAAATCCTTGATTTCCTGGAGATCGCGCACCTGAAAGAGAGAGAAATGACGGAAATGTCTTCCGGGGAAGCACGCCGGGTAGTAATCGGCAGGGCACTGGTGCACGATCCGAAAACCCTGGTCCTCGATGAGCCCACCAACAGCCTGGATTTACATGCGCTTCACACCTTCCGCGCCACCTGCCGGAAAATATCCAGGGCCGGAACAGGTATAATTCTCGTGACTCATAACCTCCATGATATTATCCCTGAAATTACCCGGGTCATCCTGATGAAAGGCGGGCACTTTTGCATGGACGGCCCAAAAGAAGATGTCCTGACGGATGAGAATATCAGCAACCTCTTTGTAGTCCCGGTCCGCGTCCGGAAGGATGACGGGTATTATTATGCCACCGGGTACTGAATGAGGCGGGGAGCCTGACCGGGCCGGATGTAACGGCCGGATTTCATAAAGGTCCGGCACAGTTCCTGAATGGTAACCATAATTCCTGGAGTTTGAAAAAAAATCGGCTCTGTAGTAATGCTCTGATAATTTCTAGCGTTTTTGGGTTGTTACGAAATTAACCCACGCTCCCGGGGTTCATGGCCCGCCGCTTTGGCGACCCCGGCTGGGATAGAGACTATCTAAAAATACTCTGAATTTAATGTGCCTTCGGTAAACCCTGCCCTAAGAATATCTTAATGGGGGTGGGGCAGGGAGGGGGTGAAACTCCCTCCCGTATTCGTATTTCCCTCTTCTTTTTTATGACCCCACAGGGTTTCAAAAAAGCCAAAAAAATCTCCATTATCAGAATAGGTATCCCCAGGCAACAAGGGTCCCATGAATAATTGCAATGACAATGGTGATCTTTGCAAGGTTCATATGCCAGGAAAACCGGACACCATACTTCCCTTTCACGAACAGCATGCCAAGTGTTGCAGTCGAAATAAGTGCAATAAAGGTGAGAATCCCCAGGTAGAAATACAGGGGCAGTCCGAAGATAATAATCAGGCCGGGATTTGCAATCATAGCTAACGATTGAAGATAGTGTGAAGCTCCACATAAAAGGCACCGGTTTGATCAGGCCGGAATAGAGACGATAGGATACCCAGTTTACCAGCTGATGCAGGAACACCCTCCTGATTCATGGAGGGTCACTTGGAGATCACGAAGAAAGGGCCTTCCTCAGGTAACAAAAGAGCAGGGGTTTTGAGGGTATTTGCCCCTGTATCCCCTGTCAAGTTCCTGAAATATCAGTACAGACTTATACAGCCCCTGTAGGCGATCGTTTTCTGGAAACTGCTGATCAGGCCACTGGCTTTTGTAATGTCGCATTAGGTGAGGTCCTGGCTGGTATGGCCGGAACTATCACGACCACTGATGAGGTGTGCCCTGACATAGGCCACTGCCGATCCACTCATTGGTACGGCTGTGCCATCAGGCATGGTAATGCCATTTGCGGATATGTCGTAGTTGAGGACAACCGGGGAGTCCGGGTCATCACCTACCATTCTTGCATCAAGATGGGTGGTGACCGAGGTGAGTGTGGCATCAATGGAACTTCCCGCATGGACAACGTCGGCTGAGACGCTACCGTTCAGCAATATCAGCAAAGCCAGAGTGAGGATGATAGTGCTGAAACGTTTACTGGTCATGAATTCGTGGACCTCCTACATTGGTGTGCTCCGGCTGTTTCCCGGGCACAACACAATCTTAAACGCAATAATATTTAATGAGATTTTTTCGATTACTCCTTGGTTTGCCCGTATAACTGAAAGGTTCTGGCGTAATGCGGAGTGTTATATTTCACCAGATCAATTCGGCCCCGGCAATCGTATATTCACGACCTGATTCACGTAACGGTACAAATACAGGGAGAGCAGGGAGAGAAAATATCTTTTCCGGTGGTGGACAGGGAAGGTGTGAAACCCCCTTCTGTGTATGTAGCTACATTTTTAAAAAATCACGCAGGATGTCAACAGAGCATTTTTCTCCTGGTACCAGTACCCGCCATATCGGCTCCTACACATAGGTATTACTCCTTTGAAGTATAATAGTAATAATATGAAAAAGAGAGAAATAAAATTCATATCACGGCAAAATGCTGATTTGGTCTTTTGTTCTCTCCTTAAATAAAAACAAAATAAGGGATGATAATTATTAGTGAATTGTTCAGACAGAAGGAATTCGTGGCGGACACCACCTATCTCCGGATTTTACAGGAAGTGTCAGATGTTCCAGGCTGTAAAATCAGCCATGTTGTTTCCCGGATGATCCCGGAGTACGGGGAATATGATGTCCGTTCAAGAGTCCGCCAGCTGGTACTCCGGAGGTACCTCTTCGAAGGACGGGCAACTAGCGAAACGCACCTTTCCATTACCGGTAAAGGCAGGGGTTACCTCCAGACAACCCATGAATAACGGGTCAACCCTGCATATTTAAAAAAAAGAGGAGATACGTAGAAAGGAAGGGGTTTTACCCCTTCCTGCCCCACCCGATAAGATATTCATTGGCAGGGTTCAATTGGGACATTCAAGAAAATTTCAGAGATTTGGGGTCATTCCTTATCTCATGAACTATGCTGGAGCTGCGGGTACAGGGACGGTATCGGCCACCTGTACGACGTCTGTCTGCCGTTATTTCCCGTTAAATCAATACATTTTTATCTGTCTGACAATCTATCAGATATCTGGGTTTGTCAGCCTCAGGTTGTGATTTCATACTTGTCATCGGTCCTCTTCATCGAAAATTCCCAGGCGTTCCATAAGGTGCTTTTATCCTCGCTGGTCCGTTTACCCGGGATACAGGTTGAAAGGGCTTTTTCTCCGGTAAATGCAGTAAACAAAATGACAGAACGTCCTTACCACCTCATCCTAGTCTGTGGAAGGGAACAGGTCACCTGTAACGTCAGGGATACGGCGGAAACAACCGGTGCATCATTGCTCTACGTGGATATTACTCCTCCGGACACCCAAAAAAACCGGCAGGGATATCTCAGGGATGCAACACTTGTGATGGAGGCCGGGGATTGCTCAACTGAGTATAACCTTTCAGGTTTCCGTAACAGGAATGACCTTTATTCTGCTGCATCCGGGTACATAACCCGGTATGTCCGGGGACATTTCCTGTCATGTGAACATGAACTGGAAAACAGGGAGATATCCGATGTACTGGAGGGGAGCCAGATAGGGATCGCGGTGTTTTTCGGGCGGGAAATACGCAAAATTAACCCGCAACTGGCAGGACTCCTCGGTTATTCGGAAGTGTCAGCCAGGGCGATGGAGTTACCTGACCTCTTCTGTTCACCAGGGGATTACATGGAGTTTTCACGGACGATATTCCGGGGTAAGAAAGATACCGGGTGGCACTGTACATCCCACCGCCTTGCTACGAAAGACGGTAAAGGGGTTTTTTGCACGATCAGGGTCAGGAGGCTTGACGGTTTCGACCCGATGAAAGGTCACCTCATGATTGTTGAACGGACGGGTGCCCGGGAAGGGGAATGCGAGGACACGGGGCAGGTCTTTCCTTCGGACTGGGTGCGTTCAGGGTCATTTGAGGAGGTCATCGCCAGGGTCACTGGGATTGTTATTACAACAGATGACGCAGGAATGATTACCCATGCCAACTCCCGTGCATCGGAAGTATTCGGCTACCGGGCAGGTGAGGTCGTCGGGAAGAACCTGATCGGGACAATTGTCCCGGAACATTCGCGTTACGCAGGGGAGATGATTGCGATGATCAACGACCCGGTCTTTTGCAGGGACGGCTATGCTGTTCATGCCTTTGAGAATACAAAAAAATCGGGGGAGAAGTTCTGGGTCGCATGGAAAATTCTCCCGCTCATTGACACCGAACGAAAACTATCAGGAATGCTCTGTCTTGGCGAGGATATCACCGGACAGGGGCCTGGGGAGTCACGGCTGATACGTGCTGACCCATGGAAGTATTCAGTCCTGAAGGGTACTAGGGTGAACGAAGAGGTCTTTGACTCGGTGTTCCACCTCTGCGTGGAGATCTCCCGGGACGGGCATGAAGCCCACCGGATCGGCACCTCGTTCGTAATCGGGGATACTGATTCTGTCATGGCCCATTCGAGAGCATGCACCATTAATTCCTTTGCAGGACAGGAACGAGAGAGACGGCTCATTACTAATCCCGATAATGCCGAAATAATCAAGGGACTGGCCATGATGGACGGCGCATTCGTTATTAGGGAAGATGGATTTATTGAAGCGTCCGGACGACATTTTATCATCGATAACCTGAAACTGAAGATCCCGGAAGGGTACGGCACACGGCATTCATCAGTGGCCGGTATCAGCCAGATGACAGACGCGATCGGTTTTGTGGTCTCACAAAGCGGAGGAAAAATCTCGATCATGAAAGACGGTCTGATAAAAAAATCATTTGTGGTCTGATTATTAACAAGGGACAATTAGTAATCCTGAAGGATGAAGGACTGGTGGCTTATACCGTTATTTTCAATGGTGGTGATCGCACTCATCCTGCTGGTCCGGGACATTCAAAACCTGCTCCGGGGCCAGGAAGAGCATCCGGACAGGAAAAAACAAAAAAAAGTCCTGGCGGCCCATCCCGGTACCAGGCCGGTGTTATTTATTCCCTTTTTCGCAGCATAACGAGGACCCCAATCCCCGTTGCCCCTATGAACAGCAGCCAGGGTAACGGGGATGTCTGGATACCAACCAGTGCAGAGGTCGCAGGATTCGTTGCTGGGAAGAAATCCACCCCTCTTTCCGCCACCTGGACATCCAGCGCACCCTCTGCATAGAGCGTGACGGTGCTGTTATCCTCGTACTTGAACGGGTAGACCTTCACCCAGGTCGTATTCCCGTCGCCCTGGAATGTCACCGATTCGGGGTACTGAGATCCTGCCTCGTGGACCCGGTGAGCTGTGCCAGCCCGGTCAAGGTACTCAAGGATCCAGTCGGTGCCTGTTGAAGTATAGACCCTGACCGGTCCGGGGTTGGCAATGACTGCGAAGTATGCCGGTACATCCCGGCTCGCCAATGCCCTGGCAGATACCGGGGGCGATTGAGATGGAGCCGGAGTACCGGTTACTTCCGGCAGGACCAGTGCAGGCAGTGGTTCCCTTGGTTTTGTTATAGTATAGGTAATATTACCAATAAATCCACGGGCGTCAGAGAAATTCACCAGGTAGTTTCCCGGTTCAGGGATCGTGAAGGTCTTTGAAAAGTACCCCATGTAGTCGGTTCCGATAAATTCCGGGCCGAACAACAATGTCCCGTTCGAACTGGTGACCACGACCTTTACACCGGAATTTATCAGCCGGGCACTATTACCTGCTATAGTTAACGACCCGTCGTATTCTTTGCTTAACGGGGGTGTGATGACCAGTTCATCCGAGCGGTCAACAAGGGTCACTGGGCGGATGGTGACCGAGCTGCCAAGGAACGAAAAGTCCTGTACTGGTAATACTTCGACCTTGTACTGCCCCTTTTTCAGGCCGGTCGTATCAAAGACCACTGAAAATGACTTGTTTTCATCACTATGGCGCACGACAAGGTCCTTTTTTTCAATTTCAAGGGTAGTGTAGTCAGCATTTGACAGCGCAATGCTGATGCTCACACCGTCTGCCAGGTTCGTTGTCCCGTTTACGACAAGGGGGGCTCCCGCCTGGATTGATGTCGGGGCATCAATCACGATCTCGTACGCTGAGGCACCGGCTACCATGAGCGCCAGAAATAACATGACGGTGGCATATTTTGGTAGTATTATAAGCAACCCCTGCAGCACAATTTGTCAAATATATTCGACATGATGTTTTAATATGTTTATTATATAGCCACCTCACCGTTACTCAAAAATACAAGGCCGGATATCTCATTTAACAATGCAGGGAGCATAATTTCAATAATGCCGTTATTCCAGCTACGAGGTCTGCTGCCACCCGGTTCTCAATTGTTTTGCTTGGCAGGTCCGGTGGAAGGGTAGCCCGGGAAGACCGGGTTTACAGGACGGAAGGGAAGTGTCCTGGTTACCCGGACACGAGGCAGCGATATGTTCAGGGGACCAGCCCGAGGTACTCGGCCAGGTCAAGATAAAACGCTGCAAGGCCCTGCCAGGTACCCCAACCGGCTGCAATCAGGCGGGCCTCGTCACTGGTGACTTTTTTTCCGTTCCGGTAAAACCTGGAGAGGATCCTCAGTAACCCCACGTCATCTGCAGGGAACGCATCAAGCCTGTGGATCCCCCGGATGATCGTGAGTTCCGCGGTCCATTTGCCGATACCACGGATTTCCATCAATTCATGGATAATCCTGCCGGTATCCTCGTATCCCCTGAATGTATCAAGGTCGAGATCACCGGAAACAATGGAACCTGATAATTCCCGTATGTATTCACCTTTCCGTGTCGTCATCCCGCATTCACGGAACAACGTCTCAGGGGCCCCTGCTAAATCCTCTGGAGACGGGTAACAAAAGTATTCGGTCGTTCCGTGTTCAAGCCGTTTTCCGGTCTTTTTTATCAGCCTGACCTGGAGGCTGCGTGCCACGTTCAGGGAGATCTGCTGCTCGATGATCGAGTCAACGAGTGCCTCAAACAATGTCGGCGTGGTCGGGGACTTCAGGCCACGGAACCGGCGGGTGAGGTCAGCCATCACGGGATCGTCCCTGACCGCGTGGTAAAACGGGGCCAGGTCATCGTAAATATTGAACATTGATGCAACGATGCCCTGGATAACCGCATCTTCCGCCAGGACCCCCTTTTTACCCGGGGTAGCGGTGACTTCCAGCCGGGGGTTGTCCGGTGTCCCAATCGAACAGACTTCAATAAGGGTCGGATTGCCCATGACATCGAGTGCATGACGGTACACCCCGTTATCATATATCCGGATAGCAGGATCACCCCTAGAGAAAATCCGGGCACTCAGGTCAAAATCGTAGGGAGGGACAGGGGCAAGGTGGATTTGGGACATGGCTATGACAATCAGTTTTAATTCCCCTGCTTATTATAGCCTCCAGGACCCCGGGTTATGTCAGGTGTCCCTGAATAATCCCCCCTGTACCTTTTTTTCCGGTTCAATCAACAGTTCAGCTGTTACATTTCCTTATCGAAACCTGACATCTGTTTTCTCTCCTGCCCCTTATGGAACAAGAGGTGTTGGGGATTTGGTTTAAAAATAGAATAGGAAAGGTCGCCGCTATGTGAGTTGAAAAAAAATCTATAATAACCGGGCCGGGAAACTAATGTCAGGGTTTCCAGACTTCCGGTTGCATGCTGCCCGGGGCAATATACTCAATTTCGCCCGGGACAAACAACATCACAACGTAATCCGGGTTATCCACCGTTTTAAAATACTGCTCATACATGGGGTTCCAGTACTTTTTTTTCATCTGCAGGTCCTCATGAATTTCGGCCTTGCCACGGAACACGATGTAAGGGTCTGTATACTCCTTTCCGGACCAGATAGATATTCCCACAACCGGGTTTTCCTTTATCTGCCGGACTTTCCGGCTGGCTTTCATCGTTGCCCCGACAAGGGTCAGGTCGAGCTGCCCTTCAAGGACAACGAACCGTACTTCAGGTTTTCCTTCTGACAGGGTCGCAAGAGCGGCCACGTGCTGGCCGGCTATTACATTTGAAATGTTATCCTTCAGTGTCATGTTCGGCTACCGGTTTTTCAATGTTCCCCCGTATTATATAATTGTTATGGTGACAGCTGATACCCGGGTTATTCACATCGGCTATGGTTCGGAAAAGACAGTTTTCTGCTGATTCAACGGCACAATGCCACGCCGGAATAATGCGCTGATCACTGATGTGAACCTGACCAGTGCAACGCACCCCAGGATTGAACGTGGCAACCTTGTTAATACACAGTTCAGGCAATTCCTTGTTCAAACAGATTTCGGACCATGGGACCGGTATTTGTGAATGTGCTGAACCGGTCGGATAAATGGTGCTGCAGACTCTCGAATGGAAGTGACGGCTCCGCATTCCCAGCCCGGTGGGAAGGGGCCATGCTCACCGGCTTACACGATGGAGCAAGAACAGTCCTGGGGGTAAAACGTAAGGTTAATGATACCAGAGGAATGGAGGCGCGTCAGACTTCATTCCCGGTCTTAAATGCATCCTTATTCACATCGGGCTGCTGGTGGTACTCGAGCAGCCTCCTCACTTCGTCATACACCTTCTGCTTGTCCTGTGCCCCGGTAAAGAGGATCCGGACCCCGTCGATGTCATCTTTCAGGTATGCAGCCTCGTCGTAGACGATGAGCAGGATCTGGTTATCAGGACCAAAGAGGTGTTCCTCGGTCTCCCCTTTCATATATCGTTCCCGCTGTTCCCTGCTCGGTGCAGCATATTTATTCTCGAACCGGAAGACGCCCATGCTTAGAATACCTGACTGCTTATCTTTTAATAAATGAGCGTTCCATCAATTTTGGGCAATTAACGCCCTAGTCCGAAAACCCGGGGTCATTATGCATAGAAAGGACCATGAACTAACCAATCCCGCCGATATGGAATCTGTCATCCATGAAGCAACGGTATGCAGGCTGGGGTGTGCAGGTAACGGCAGGCCCTATATCGTGCCGCTCTCATTCGGGTATAAGGAGGGAGTGATCTACCTTCATTCTGCACATGAAGGAAAGAAAATCGCCATTCTTAAGGAAAACCCGGATTGTTGCATTGAATTCGATGAATGCAGCGAAGTCGTCCGGGCAGAAAATCCATGCAAATGGGGAATGCGATACAGGAGTGTCATCTGCTCCGGAAAAGCATATTTCGTTACCGATCCTCGGGAGAAACGGACTGGACTGAACTGCATCATGAACCATTATGGTTCTTATCCTCATAATTTTTCAGAAAAAGAACTTGGGAACGTCTGTGTTATCAGGATTGACATCGATGAAATGACAGGAAAAAAATCCGGGTACTAATCTGTGAATGGTGAACTGATTCCGCGGATTTCTAATGTATCCTCTTCGTAATACAACGATTGCCCAAAAATACGATGGAAAATCACTGTCACGGGAATTTTTAATCGTGATCAACGACCTACTATGCACGTATGAAAGAAGATACCCGGTGGAAACTTGTCGCAGGTGTACTGCTGGTAACCCTGACGCTTGCCATGTTAACCGCCCATTACCTCGTCTTCCAGGACGCACATCACCTGTTCATTTTTTTTATCGGCGACCTTGCGTTCATTCCGATAGAGGTACTCATTATCACCCTGATTATTGATCAGATGCTCGAATCACGTGAGAAAAAGCGCCGTTTGGAGAAACTGAACATGGTCATCGGGGTCTTCTTTTCCCGGTTCGGGACTCCCCTCCTCGCACGGCTTACCAGGGCTGATCCCACCATAGAAAAGGTGAAACAACATCTTGTTATCGGGAATGAATGGCGTAATGATATGTTCCGGGATGTGCAGACCTTCCTCAACTCCTATTCCTGCAGTATCACGATCGACCGGGTCGATAAGGCTGCCCTGCGGGAGTACCTTATCAGCCAGGAGGACTTTTTGCTCAGGCTTGTAGAAAACCCGGTCATTTTTGAACATGAATCGTTTACCGACCTCATCCTCGCGATCAACCACCTGACAGAAGAGATGAAGGCGAGAGGTGATCTCTCCTCGTTACCCCGTCCCGACCAGGCACACCTCGCGAGCGATATCTGTCGTGCGTATTCGCTGCTGGTCCTCGAATGGCTGAAATACATGGAGTATCTGAAAGACCATTACCCGTACCTGTTCTCGCTCGCAATGCGGACGAACCCGTTTGACGATTCAGCCTCTGTTGTTTTCCAGCAGGGCTCATAATCAGGCTCTGTTGACATGCGTTTAATTCTATCCTAGGGATTTTGGGTATTCCCGGATTTACCCACGCTCCCGGGGTTCCGCCCCGCCGCTGTGGCGACCCCTGTTGGGATAGGGGAGGCCTCTCCAATCTCAGAAATATTCCGGAGCCCGGCAGTTGAACCCTGCCCGGGAAATATCGTATCGGGGGTGGGACAGGGAGGGGGTGAAACCCCCTTCTGTCCACGTATTCCTTCTTCTTTTTTTCAGCTGGCAGGATATCAACAGAGCCACAAAACCAAAAAAAAAACGCGTAATGGTTATCGCAGTGCTGCCGGGATGGGGGAGGGCCTGACCAGGCAGCCCCTCACCTTAGCCCCATCACCCGATTGTATTGTAACAGGCCTCATATCGAATATTTTTTTTGTGTTCAGGCTGATGATACATTTTTCCCATGCCCTTTCCCGGGACAGTACTTCTGATTATGAGCGGGACTTTTAAAAGTTCGTGCCCTATTACAATACAGGTCGGGTCAGATGTATAAAAAAGTCTTATTTCCCACTGATTTCTCTCCTCACTCACAAAAAATTACCGAGTGCATCGCGGAAATTCCGGGTATACATGAAGTGGTGCTGCTACATGTAATGGAGGCCGCCAGGCCATTAAAAGTGGGAGCGGGTCCAGGTACAGAGAGCGAACCTGCGGAACATCTTCTGGCTGAATATAAAAAAATCCTCGGTAGCCCGGGATTAACAGTACAGACCAATGTGGAAGTAATTGAACATTCGAAACAACAGGGAGCTATCGGTTCAAGGATCCTGGACATAGCTGAAAAAGAGGGCGTTTCCCTGATTATCATGGGGGCACGGGGAAAAAGCCTTCATGACCTGTTTCTCGGCAGTGTGTCCACCTATGTGCTGTACCATGCAACAGTCCCCCTCCTTCTGGTAAAATATCCACCCGCTGATAGCAGGGTTGCCCCTGCTGCGGTGCCTGCATCTCCACCGGTTTTCTCAAAAGTCCTGATCCCTACTGACTTCTCAGCTCCTGCAGAAGAGGTTCTCCGGTTTATGAAGTCCATGCTAGGGATTAACGAGATTATCCTGTTGCACGTGATCCATGCAGAAAAAAACGATTCACGGCTCCCTGAATACATAAACGGGGCAACAGCGAAGCTTGGGAGAATCCGGGACGAACTGGTTCAGTCCGGGTTTACAGTGAAGGAACATATCCGCGTCGGGTATCCTCCTGATGAGATCAACCTCCTTGCCAGGCAGGAAGAGGCAACACTCATCGCGATGAGCCCGCTCGGGGAGGGCTGGCTCCGTGGACTTAAGGAATTGTTTGTCGGAGGCACGACCTATGCCGTTGCAAGGAGAGCAGACCGCCCGGTCCTGATAGTGAGACCCGTGCAGAAATCATAACGAATTGTTTCACCGATCTGCGTAGCAATTTGAGAAGACCACCATTACCTGGAATCTTATGGACACACAACCGTCATTATGGGGTTTACCATACCGGCTGGTAGCACTCCTCATTCCGTTTCTCATCGTATCAGTCCAGGTATTGATTATGTACTTCACGCTCCCGTACACCCTGTTTCTAATTATGATCGGGCTGATGGTTGCCTATATCCTCCCTCCGGCAGGGAAAGAATCGGTCATTCCTATCGGAATTGCCCTCGGAATCCCGTGGTGGTACATGGCGGTCTCTATTGCCATGATCGATATCGAGACCTGCCTCTTCATGGTGCTCAATTTCGATCTAGTGCACGAGGCCATCTAAATTTGAGGGTAAAGCCTTTTCAATTTTATTCGTGCATCTGATGTCATGAATTGCCAATCCACAGACTTTTGATTTTCATTACGATTTTGTTCCCATTTTTTAGTCTCATTTCTCAAAGTC
>CAIKOD010000129.1 GCA_903828975.1 uncultured Methanomicrobiales archaeon
CAACCGGAGCAACGGTATTCCTGGACGGAGTAACCACCGGACAGGTGACCAGTACGACATTGACGGGAATCACTCCGGGCTCCCATACGGTCGTAGTAAAAATGTCAGGGTTTGAGGATGCAAGCCAGCAGGTAACGGTGACTGCAGGACAGACCTCCCAGGCAACACTGACACTAAACCCCGTTCAACAAACACCGACAACCGGTGCAATCTCGGTCAGTTCGGTTCCAACCGGAGCAGCGGTATTCCTGGACGGAGTAACTACCGGACAGGTTACCAGTACGACATTGACGGGAATCACTCCGGGCTCGCATACGGTCGTAGTAAAAATGTCAGGATTTGAGGATGCAAGCCAGCAGGTAACGGTGACTGCAGGACAGACCACACAGGCAACACTGACGCTAAACCCCGTTCAACAAACACCGACAACCGGTGCAATCTCGGTCAGTTCGGTTCCAACCGGAGCGACGATATTCCTGGACGGAGTAACTACCGGACAGGTTACCAGTACGACATTGACGGGGATCACTCCGGGCTCGCATACGGTCGTAGTAAAAATGTCAGGGTATGCGGATGCAAGCCAGCAGGTAACGGTGACTGCAGGACAGACCACACAGGCAACACTGACATTAATACCAACAATGCCAGTACCGACAGGGCCAACAGGGCAGGTCTATTTCTCCACTACACCCCAGGGTGCAAGGATCTTCATCGATGGTGCCCTGGTAAATAAGGTTACCCCGACCATCATGGCAGTGCCGGTAGGCACGCATCAGGCAGTCTTCAAACTTGCCGGATATAATGATTTACAGGCTGGTTTTGTGGCTCAAACGAACTCTATGACATCGGTTTCAAGGCGTCTTTCTCCTGGGTCAAGCGTTATTATTCCAATACCTCCCGGAGTCCCCGTTGTCACACCTATCACGACCGTTCCAACCGTTGCACCTGGAACACGCCCAATCTGGCCCTTTGCGATCACATGGCCATCCTGGGTGAGGCACTATTTGCCACCCTGGTGATACTACCCATTTTTTGAAAACTAAATTTTTTATCCAATCTGGATCTTCGGACGGTCTGATACCACGCAACTCATGTGTCGTTTCAAATCACTTGCGATGCGATTGATCTCGAATTTTCGGGATATCGAACATTTCATGAATAAAAGATCCCTGATAGAAGATGTTTTCAAAGCGGCTAAAAATACTTTCTCTTTGAGGAAAATTCACAAGTATACGACGAGATCTGTGGTAAAGACCGTTTGTTTGAATGTGCTTTTACTCGGCCTTGTTATTTCTTTGGGATTTCATAGAAAGGTCGATTTACAACGCCTCTCTGAATGGTAAGTTGAGGAGGGGGCTAAAGGATATCTTAATGGGGGTGGTACAGTGAGGGGGTGAATCCCCCTCCCGTATTCGTATTTACCTCTTCTTTTTTATGACCCCGCAGGGTTTCAACAAAGCGCTTTTTTTCATGCAAGGGTTTCCCATTAACAATGCCTGAATGTCCCACAATATAAGGAGATTTTAAACAGGCCTTTTCATGGTATGGTGTGAACTTCCCGTTCTTGTCTGTTTTGCCAATACCCTTTTTTCCAACTTGCGATAGGATTTCCCATGTAAATGCCAGAACTTACCCAAGTATAAGGAAATTTTGAACGAGCCATTTTCAATCTTCCGGGTGTGAACTTCCTGTTCATGTATGTTTCAACAGAGCCAATAACCCTGTTTTTTCAGGTGACCCGCCATTGTACTGGACCAGTTACAAATCAGGCCTAAAAAAGTGTGGGACTAAAAAAGCCCCCGATACTCTACCTGCCTTTTATCTTCTGAAGTTCAGGCAGGATCTTTTTTATTGTCCCGCTCGTGCCCGGCCTGACAAAGATCAGGTGATTCCCGACAACAACCAGGTCCTCAATGGGCTTCCCTTTTCCTACGGACTGCGCATTGTGGAGCTTGATAGCTGCATCCCTTGATCCGGCACTATCGAATGACTGGGTCTGAATGGTAATCAGGTTCCCGTTTTCATCCGATATGGTGTAGATTTTCCCACCTGTTGCACCGGGAAGCGGCAATTTGGAATTAACAGCACTTACTACGGTTATTCCGGAATTTTCCAGCGCTTCACGAAGTGGTTCCCCCGCAACGATGTGATATGGTTCAGGGGTAGATACAACCATTATCCAGCCAATCGGGAGCAGGATTATCAATATAAGAATGAGCATAACTGCCCATGCTGAATTATCGACTTCGTTCATAGACACCCTCCTTTATGATTAGCAGAACGAAATAACATCATTTCAACTCACCCCTCCTTGTTGCCGGTCTCGATCCAGCTGGGTTTCTTCAGTTTCAAGAAGATCAGCGGAGGAACGGCAAGCAGGAATGTGCCAATCAATATTCCCGCAACATAGGAGATCGTCTGGCCCGTGGTGAAGGAACCACCCGTTGGCATGAGCCCTACAATAAAGGCGAAAATCACGCCGAATGCACCCATACCACCGATCAGCCAGATACCGGGTATCCCCCCGGGGATCTTAAACGGTCGCGGGGCGTCAGGCTTGCTGTACCTGAGTTTGATCAGTGATGCAAACACAAGCAGGTACACGATACAGAGGAGTTCTACCGTCATTGCCGAGAGTATCCAGTATGCCTGGTTAATTGACGGTAGGAATATGTAGAGCAGGGAGACAAACGTCCCGATCAGTGCCTGGATAAACAGCACCGCAACGGGTGAACCGTACTTATTTGTACGGTTGAAAATGGGCGGCATATTCCCTTCCTGTGCCACCACGCCGAGCCCGAGAGCAGGTCCAATCAGCCATGCAGCAAGAGAGACTACTCCGCCGATCGTGATCAGGATCGCCATCGGGGCGACGGCCCCGGGTATGCCGAGTGCGTTGAAGAAGTACTGGATTGCCTGCATGACACCTGCGGACAGGCTGAGTTCGTTGGCAGGAATGACAAAGGCGATGGCCAGCGTTGCCATTACCGTGCAGAAGAATATGATAACTGCCGATATCGCCATGGCCTTCGGAAAATCCTTATTGGGGTTCCTGACTTCCAGTGCGTGGAATCCCGCCATTTCCATGCCGGCAAAGAGGAGAATAACGGTTGCGAAGAATGGCAGCGTGGAAAGGTTAAAGGTTGGCACTACCTGTGCCCAGGTGAACGGGGGGAGGACGATCGCTGAGCCCGAGGCGACCCAATATAGTCCAAGGCCGATGATCAGGACAGAGGGGATGATGCTGCCAAGAATCACCCCGACGTTCTGGAACTTTGAGGAGAGGTTCTCCCCGAAGTAGGCAATTGCCGTCGTGCCCCAGAATGCGATCATCATAACTACAAACAGGTAGATCGCGTTGGTTCCGAGGGCGGGTGAAATGGCGAACGCGAGGGTCGATGCGATAAATGCAAGAACGGTCGGGAACCAGACAAGGTTATTTGACCATTCACAGAAGACTGCCACAAAGCCGCCTTTGGTGCCGAATGCCTCCTTGCACCATGCATACACCCCCCCTCCTTTATCGGAAAGCATCGTTGCCAGTTCTGCCCCCGCAAGTGAGAGCGGGATCAGGAACAGGATAGTCCCGATAATATACCACCCTATGGATGACCACCCGAACTCGGCCATTGACGGGAAATTCCGGATGGACAGCACCGCTGCGACGTTGATCATCGCCAGTGCAAAAATGCCCAGCACCTTCTTTGGCGCCAGGCCGGTTTTCGGGGCCGTAGTGGCATCTTCGCTCACTTACCGTCCCTCCTTGATACAATACATCATATATTCACCTTTGATAGTTTCAACCCCGTGCGTATCATGTTCAAAGCCTGGGAACTGTTTATCGAAGTCCTGCATGGATTTCAGGTACTGGAGCAGGGGCTCGTTTGGTTTCCCGGTCCGTTCCCCGGGGGCCAGGAGCGGGATACCCGGCGGGTACGGGACAATCCCGGTCGCCACAATCCGGTTACCTGCCTTTGAGACCGGGACATGTTCCACCTCCCCACGTACAAGGTTTTTAAACGCATCGGCATAGCTTAGGCCCGGGACCGGGAGAATGGAGAATGCTTCCTGTAGCAGCTCACACATCCTGTGGTCTTTCTTGAATTTGTGCATCTCATCAGTCAGACTGGTAAGGGTCATTCCCCCGTACCGATCAGGATAGGCGCCCGTGAGATCGGGGAAGATCTCTTCTAACGGGGTTTTCTCATCATAATGACGTTTGAACTCGAAGAGCTCAGTGACCAGTGTCCCCCATTTGCCCTTCGTGATACCCATCGAGAAAAGGAACAGGATAATGTAGTCACCTGATTTTTCGTTGACGATCCCCCTGGTATCAAGGAATTTGACCACTACCGCCGCCGGGATCCCCCATGTATCCAGGGACCCGTCATCATGTACCCCGGGCATCGTCACGGTGACCTTGATGGGATCGAGCATGCAGTAGTCATCGGGTAGTCCCTCGAAACCATGCCATTTCTCACCGGGGTGCAACACCCAGGCGGACGGGTTGTCCCGCAGTGTTTCAATTGATGCATCAGCAAACGGGACTTTCTTTTTCGTCTTTGGATCGGTGACAGTATCAGGCTGCCACATCCCGAACCACCAGTCTTTGGATTTTTTACCCCCGCAGACTTCCTCATGGATCCGTGCCATTGTCCGCCGGAACCTGATTGCTTCCTCGATAGATTCCGTGGTGAGGACCCGCCCGGCCGCCCCGTCCATCATCTTTGATGAGACATCCAGCGATGCCATGATTGTATAAAGCGGTGAGGTGGAGCTGTGCATCATGAAACCTTCATTGAACCGGGAGTGCTCTATCGGGATCCGCCCGTTTCTTACATGTACCATGGATGCCTGAGAAAGAGCCGCCAGTAATTTATGTGTCGACTGCGTGGCAAAGACGGTCGGTCCTTTCGGGTTTTTCGCCCCATCCCGCATGGCGAACCGTTCACGGTAGAGCGGGTTGAACCTGGCATACCCGTACCAGGCCTCATCGAAATGAATGCTGTCCACGCTCTTCCCAAGAAGTTCCTCAACCTGTGTTGCGTGGTAGCAGAGACCGTCATAGGTTGAATTGGTGATAATCGCGTGGACCGGTTTTTTGTTCCCGATGCCCTTCGTCGTCGGGCATGCATCGATCTTTGATTTGATCATGCCGGGTGTCATCTCGCCCGGGGGGATCGGCCCGATGATCCCGTAGCGGTTCCGTGTTGGTATCATGAAAACCGCTACAGAATGAGTCATCGTGAGGGCGTGCTCAGCAGACTTGTGACAGTTACGATCGACCAGGACGACATCATCCTTTGTGACGCAACCAAAGAATACGATCTTGTTTGCCGTGGAGGTACCGTTTGTCACGAAATAGGTCATATCAGCGCCGAAAACTTTCGCAGCATACCGCTCGGCCTCACCAAGCGGCCCCGAATGATCAAGCAGGGACCCAAGTTCACCGACCGAAATCGAGAGGTCTGACCTGAAGAGCTGTTCCCCGAAAAACTTGTAGAACATCCTTCCTGCCGGGGACTTACGGAATGCCGTACCTCCTGCATGCCCGGGTGTATGCCATGAGTACTCAAAATCCTTTGAGAACTTTACCAGTGCACCGAAAAACGGTGGATAAAGACTCTCTTTGTACCGGTTTGCCGCTACGATAATGCGACCCGCAATAAATTCCGGGGTATCGTCCATGATATAGACATACTCGTTGACCTCCCTGATCGTATCGACGGTAAGTGCACCTGGTGCCTCACCTGTGGGCTCTGCCATCAGGAAGATAGGAATATCTTCGTTACGCTGCCTGATCTCGTGGATAAGTTGCTTGGCATCGGCATTATGTTTCGATCCGGCACCCCCGAGCGTCCAGCTGATCAGGATGCAATCGGCTTCCGGAAGGTTTGCATATGCTGATCTGGCGTCCTCAAGAGAAGCAATTGAAGCGACCAGGATATCGAACTCGTGAAGTCCGTCCACAATCCTTTTTATTGTACGCCCATGGGGCGTATCTTTACCAATAGCATCATCCGCAATGACAACGACAAGCTTTTCTTCAGGGTTCATTGTTCTCTCCTGTGAAGAATTAAGTCCCTTTTGACCAGCTCACGTCCGTTAAGGGTATGAAATTCAGGTCCTTTTTCTTTCAATTTCGTTCCTCCAGACCAATATCAGAGGGATCAGTCGGTTACAACATGGTTGAATGTCCCTGGCAGCTGAGGGTACAAACACCTCGTATAAATGAGCAGGAATGCCCCCCCCGGATGCGGACACTGGTAGCAGCGTTTTCAAGGTACTACACGTTGGACGTGTCGTATGATTTTATTTAAAGTTTTTGGTTTTTCGGCCCTGTTGTCCTATCCCGAATTAATTTTACACATATAACCATTTCTGCGCATAGGATAACACCCTCTCTGGAGGTAAGCGATACCAGAAGACATTAGCAGGTTCATCAAAGTCGAGACTCATGTGAGGTTTAATCGCATTGTGCCAGTGAACAATTTTATCTATTGATCCAAACTTCCCAATTCTCCGTTTAACTTCGCCGAAGAACCGTTCGATTTTTCCATTAGTATGGGGGATAGGAGCACTTTGTAGATCCTGTTATGTGGGATGGGAACCCCATGAGTTTCTTCGATCTTCTTTTCCAGATGAAAGGTGCTCAGGTTATTTGCTTGATAGGATTCGAGAATCAATTCTTCAGTGTCTTTGTTGATGAACTGTGGTTTTCTTCCGGGTTGCTTGA
>CAIKOD010000130.1 GCA_903828975.1 uncultured Methanomicrobiales archaeon
AGGGAATGCCGCCGGAATACCGGGTTTCCTATAAAACTATACGGTTCGCAGGGGGCATCGCCGCAGATCTCGCGGGCCAGGTCACGTGTCCAGAACGCAGAACCGCACTTAGTACAGACCTTCCTGACAAGCCCGTTCTGTTTAAAATAATCGAGCTGGTATTCTTCTTCGAGCATGAAAAACCACGTTTCTCTTTAAATATTGGAGTTTTTCCGATAAATAGTGTTTGGGACGCCTGATAACGATCATTTCAGCGTCTCCATATACCATTCATCGACCACCTCGTACTGGCCGGTAAGATCTGCAATCCTTGCTGCCAGCACATGCCAGCAGGGGCCGCTGCGAAACACCTGGGCACGGCAGGTGCAGAACTCATCTTCGACCACGTATTCATCGCTGGTCCCCACGACGACAAAGAAATCGAGGTATTTTTTTACACGGGATTCATCAACAGCACGGATCGCCTTCCTTCCCCGCTCCCCAAAAATCCGGAGTAACTCCTCCTGTAGATCGATAGAAAGCGCATGGTCCCATTCCAGTGTATCCCAGAGCTCCTGCTCATCCATTTCAGGGGTACCGCTCATGGGCTCGCGATCATCTTAGGCGGGTCATCAATATAGTGCCATCCCATCCGCGAAGAAAGCTCCTGCATGGCAGGTGCTTCAAGGGCATAGTGGGTGGCCTCAACCAGGGGGAGTGGCGATTCCCTGATGACCGAGTGTTTTGCTTCGGCCGAAAGGAATGCATCGGCGCCGAGAGCCCTGGCCTCCTGTATCAGACCGATATCGAATCCGCTCCCGCCAACAACGGCCAGGTGGCTGATGGAATGCAGGTCCCCCCATATCCTGAGTGGTGAATGGAGCATCCTGCCAATTTGTTCAGGTACCAGCTGACAGTCCCCGACAAGGCCGAGGGTCATCTGGGTGGTATTCGTGAGCCCGAGTAGTCCGGCAAGCGTATCGTTGACACCCTGTGGTGCATGGTCAAAATTCGTATGCATTACGAAAATATTCATCCCGGAATTGAGCACGGAACGGAGCAATGGTACCAGTGGTCCCCTGACTGCAGTCACGGGGTGAAAGATCGGGGTATGATGCACCACAAGCATATCCGCCTTCTGCCGTACCGCCTCTCCAACTACCCCCAGACTGGCATCAAGAGCACAGGAGACCCTGTTAATTTCTTTTTTTCCTTCAATAATAAGGCCAATACGGCCCGTATCGAATTCTTCTGCAAGGCCGGGAGGTGCCACCCTCTCCATCCCGGAAATAAACTCGCGAATGTCCATAATCCGGTTTAGGTCGGGGAGTTTAAATACTCTATATTACTGTGAGTAATATACTTAACCTATAAATATTCTTGAAAATGATATGTAATGGTATGAAGAAGTCCATCGACCTGATCAATGAACGGGTACGGGATGGCAATGCACGGGTGGTCACTGCTGATGATATGCCCGGAATTGTCGCTGAACTGGGGGAGGAACAGGCGCTCCGCGAAGTGGATGTCGTTACCACGGGGACCTTCGGTGCGATGTGTTCATCAGGTGCTTTTTTTAATTTCGGGCATGCAGAACCCCCCATCCGCATGGAGCGGATATGGTTAAACGATGTTGAGGCATACGGGGGACTGGCGGCGGTTGATACCTATATCGGGGCAACCCAGCAGTCAACAACACGGGTGGACCAGTACGGCGGGGCCCATGTGATCGAGGACTTTATCGCCGGTAAATCGGTCGAGCTAAGGGCGATGTCACGGGGGACTGACTGTTACCCGCGGAGGACGATCACGACTGACCTGCTCCTCGAGCACCTGAACCAGGCGATCATGTGCAACCCCCGGAATGCATACCAGCGGTATAACGCGGCGATTAATACCACCGACCGTGTCCTCCATACCTACATGGGGATGCTCCTCCCGAATTCAGGGAATATTACATTTTCTGGGGCAGGAGTGTTAAACCCCCTTTCGAACGACCCGAAACTCCGCATGATCGGGAGCGGGGTGCCTATATTCCTCGGGGGTGCACAGGGGATGGTCGTCGGTGAAGGGACCCAGCACTCACCTGCCGGCGGATATGGTACACTGATGGTTACCGGTAATATGAAGGAGATGTCACAGGACTATGTCCGGGCCGCAACGATGCAGGGGTACGGTGTGACCCTGTACATGGGAGTTGGGATCCCTATCCCGGTGGTCGACCTTGATGTTGTGCGGAGTACCGCTGTCAGGGACGAGGATATCTCGGTCGACCTCCTTGATTACGGTGTTCCGAGCAGGAACCGGCCGACAATCAGGAAAGTAAATTATGCAGAACTCCGGAGTGGTCTCGTCGAGATTAATGGTGAAGAAATACGGACGTCATCGCTCTCCAGTTACCGGAAGGCGAAAGATGTCGCCAGAACCCTCAAATCGTGGGTGGAGCAGGGCAAGATGACCCTCGTGCTGCCTACCCGTGCCCTCAATCCCGAGACAAGGGCAAAACCAATGCATGAATCAGTGCACGGACCGCGTGTGCTTGATATCATGGACAAACGGGTAGTCTCTGTAGGGGAGACTGAGGAGATCAGGGCCGCAGCGCAGAAACTTCTGAAGGGCGAGACAAACCACCTCCCCGTGATCAACAATAACGGGTTGCTGGTAGGAATTGTAACAACCTACGATATATCGAAAGCAGTGGCGAACCCGGGAAAAGCTACACTTGTGCGTGATATCATGAAAAAGAAAGTAGTGACGACCACGCAGGACGAACCGGTGGACATCGCCGTCCAGAAACTCGAACGACATAATATCAGTGCAATGCCGGTTGTTGACAAGGACATGCACGTGGTTGCAATGCTCACAGCGATTGATTTGGGAAAACTGATCGGCGGGAGGTGGCTGAAATGAAACTCCTTGTCAATTTCTCCAGAAAAGCAGGCCAGAAACCGATAATTGCACAGGTGGTAAAGGAAACCGGGGTGCTGATCAACGTGGAGCGGGCAATCATTGATTCATCCGAAGGTGAAGCACTGATTGACATCCCGGACGAATCATGCAAGATCGTCAAGGAGAAGATGGCAAGTCTCGGGGCGACAGTAAGAGTCCTGGAACATGGGATTATTCTTGATGAGACCGAGTGCGTTGACTGCGGTGCCTGCGTGAGTGTATGCCCCCATGAAGTATTCTACCTTGACGATCAATGGGCAGTCCGCGTCAGGGAAGGGCGTTGTGTACTCTGTGGCCGGTGTATGGACGCATGTCCGCACCACGCCCTCTATCATAAAGAAGATATCTGATAACCCGGCCTCCTTTTTTTATTATATGGACCCGGGCAGGTCCTCCCGGGGTCTTATGTACCGGATACCCCGATGACCGGCTGAAATTAAACGAATCTGGGCTTTGTTGAAACCCCGCATGGTCTCCGCCCCGCCGCTTTGGCGACCCCGGTTGGGATAGGGAATGATCTCCAAATCTCTGAAATTTCCTTGGATGTCCCAATTGAACTCTGCCAATGAATATCTTATCGGGGGTGGGGCAGGGAGGGGTGAAACTCCCCCCTGGTTTTACGTATCTCCTCTTTTTTTAACATATGGAGCGTGACGAAATTTTGCAATTACCAATCTGCAAGATAAATTTGAGAGGATTTCCCATGAAAATGTCCGAACGAGCCGTAATCTAAAGAGATTTGAAACAGGCATTTTCATGGTTGGGGTGTGAACACCCGTTCATGTGTGTTTCTACAGAGCCCGAAGATGTTCTTTCAGGTTTTTTGCCAGCATAATTCGGGAATACCCTTGAATGTGCCGTATCACCGGATTTCATGTTGTATGGGCCTGATTCTTACTGTATCTCTCGTAACCGGCATTATTGCCAGGTTCCCCGGGCCTGCATATTCCCGTATCAGGGTGTGAATTGTTTCAAGGCTGACAGGCCGGTACCCGGTCAGCTCGCAGCTTGCATTAATACGCCGTTTCTCAACGTTGATGAATGGGAACCGTTCCAGGTCGTTATTATGGTAATGACCATGCACTACCCATCCGGGAAATCCTGCTGGTGCATCGTCCGGGTCATGGATGAAGAGAAATTCGTCCCCTTTATAGCTGACCTGCAGCGATGGAATTGTGTCCGGGATATCGGTATCATGGTTTCCACGGATGAACGTGATCCTGCCATTCATATGACCCAGGTATTCTGAAGACGGGGGGGCCTCGCTGCCATAGCGGAAATCCCCGAGGTAGAAGACCGCATCAGATTTCCCAACAACCATGTTCCAGTTGCTGATCAGGACACGGTCCATTTCCCCGGCGTTATTAAAAGGTCTCCTGCAGTTCCGGATAATGTTATTATGGCCCAGATGCAGGTCTGAACATATGAACGGGGGATTTTGTTTTGGTTCCTGGGGCGAAGCAAGTTCCAGCCCGGTGAGCTTGCGGTACTGCATCAGGGATACCGCCGTCCTGTTCCGGTTAAATACCAGTTGCCGGTTGAGCCATTCACGGGCAGGAAGATCGAATTCCCTCTCGATAACACCATTTTTCAGGAGAATGATCCGAAGTGAGGTAAGCGGGGCATAGTCGGGAAGAACAACTGGTTTTTTCACCTGTAACGGAAGATTTCCCACGTTATTTTCGTCCGGACCACCCGGGACGTTACTATCCGTTGCGTTAGCCTGGGATGTTTTCACGGTATCGCAGATCAGGTCTGCATCACGGGTCCTGAGGTTATACGCGTGGGTGATGTGGAACTGCCGTATTGAGGGGGCCCGGTCGATCCAGCTCAGGCTGCGAGCGATAGCAGCGAGTGAAAGCCAGAGCCGGTTATGAAATCTGACAAATTCGTAAGAGGGAACGATACGGTGGGTGATTGCCTGTCCGTTTCTGCCTGTAAGACGTAGATATCCGGAAAGGTTGAATGAAAGGCCGGAAATTCCTTCTGCTGCTGATTCTATGGCGTTGTACATGGCAACCGGGGTATCTCCCGGCATTATCAGATACGGCCCATATAAGGTGATGTGCTGAAAAGGGGGGAATGCATAGCTATCAGGCACCAGTGAACGAAAGACCTCTGTTTTACGGCCAAGTTTCCAGTCATCGACCCGGAGCATGAGCATGTACTGGTCCCGCTCCCTGCACAGGTGCCCCCATTTCTTCAACGGGCGGTACCTCCCTCCATTCACCATTGCTGTTCAGAAGTCCTTCATCTTTTATCTATATACATTTACAGCCTGTGAAACACGTATGGAGGTCAGGGCCTGACCGGGGTACCCCAAAGGTACGCGTTTCTGCTATTCACCATGGATAAGGAATTGTATCTCCCAAACCTACAATAATGCAGATTGCAAACTGGTACGTGCTGAAAAGAACATGATCCGTCACCACTTTGAACTGCGTGAGACGATTACGACCATCCTGGCCGATGAGCAGTATCATATCGATGCAGCGGTGGGAGGAATTGTCAGGGCCCGCCAGGCTGTGGAGCGGTGTATAGCAGGGGACCCGTTTTTTGGAGCAACATTTGAGCCTTATAACCCGGGATCTGACGAACCCATTGTGTTGCGGATGGTGTCGGCGGCTAAGAAAGCGGGTGTCGGCCCGATGGCTGCGGTTGCAGGAGCGATTGCCTGGGGAGGGATCGAGGCGATGCAGGAAACCGGCGCCAGGTACGGTGTAATTGATAATGGTGGGGATATCGCACTCTTTTCTGACCACGAGCTCCTCATCGGGGTGCATGCCGGTAGCTCCCCGGTGAGTGACCGGCTGGCTTTCGTTGTCCCTCCAACGAGCGAAATCATCGGGATTTGCACCTCATCAGCGACTGTCGGCCCATCGATATCTTTTGGGACAGCTGATGCGGTAACTGTCTTCTCACATGATGTTGCACTTGCAGATGCCTGGGCGACTGCAGTCTGTAACGAGATACGCCCGGATGATACATCGGTCTTACTGCGTATCGACCCGGAGGAAGTTTCCGGGGTTTTTTCGGTAATAGGTGAGTGGACTAACAGCTATGGTCTTCTACCCCCGCTTGTCAGGGCAAATGTCAGAAAAGACCTTATCACGGCCGGTAGGAAGCTATAATAAGGTCAGCTGGGTGGCTCAAATGAGGTGTACCCGATTGATTAGGGTGATATGAAGATCTCCTGTCACACCATAAAAAAAATTCTTACTAATTGAGATTGAATTTTGCCACTACCCCGATTGCATCAGGAAAATGGTAATTAAGTGTCAGCCCGGCAATGTTCTCCGGTACCTCGTAGAACAGGTACCCTATCCTGCCAGGGTTCCCGTCTTCCACACCGCTGATGATCGAGAGCCCGGGTGTCACCCGCTGGCCTCTGGAATCCTTCAAAATAATGCCATTGAAAAGGCCTTCAATACCCACCTTTTCCGTACCGAGGTCACGGATGGTGACATTGAGCACCATGATCTGGTAACCTGACCGGTAGCTGCTGAATTCGCCATGCTGGTTATACGGTTCGAGACTAAAGGACATGTTATACCTGACGGAATTCAGCGTGATACGGGTATTTCCGTCGTTTGCGCTCTCCCCAACATGTGACGTGGTGAACAGGGGCTTTTCAGATACAGGCGGGGGTGCGATCGGGGTATCATCACGGGATTCGATCTGCAGCGATTTGTTTGAGCTGCTGATATTCACAATCATTCCCGGGATTGGTTCAACTGTTACGTCAGGTAACGAGCTGAATGGGATCTTATTTACGATAGAGAGTGTCGGTCTCGGTATGGGAGTTGAATCCGGGCTGAAATTCAGGGTATGGGCCTGGAGCGTTACCTCCAGGATAATAATTGTGTACCACTATAGTGACAGGGAAAAATAAAGGGGCGGGAAATGTGCGGGAAATGCTGTTGAAAGGATTATTTGGGGCATTTCTCCTTACCGGTATTATGTTTGGGGATGTACAACGATTAATCTGGTATCTGGTCCCGTTTTCATGTGGATATCAGAATATACTGCGTTGATACGGGAAACTCTCCCGTAATCAGATAATATGCTCCTGCATTTCAACTTTTTTGTTCCCGGTCGAAATAAACAGGTCACTCCCCATTCCCAGAGCCCGGGGAGTGCGCAGACTGACTCAATAGCTGTCATCGATAAACTGCATCGCACTCCGGTAAGCACTCTTCCCATGGTAATTTGCTATCACCTGGCCTTCATCATGAAGGGTGATTACGGGGTCCCCCTGCTCCACCTTGAAAACGACCTCAACATAATCGATCTCAAGCAGGATTACACTGTGGGAGAGTGCCGAGGCAGGTAACAACAACAGTCGTTCCTTCACCAGCTTACCGGGAAATTCCCGGAAATGGTAATAAAAAACCTGGTAGGCATTCAGGAGGTCAGAAGCAAGGAGGTCCTGCCTGATTTCATCATCAACAGAGTCGAGTGCTGACGCGAGCTGCTCCTCGTCATCATCACTCTGTATAAAAAGCCTGTCAGCAATTTTTGCAAGATCACGGTAGGAATTCCCCTGGGGACCGGCAGTCATTCACATTGATATCACAGCCTGACAAGAAAAAAGTCATGGTATGACCAGAAAAGCTATAACCTGTAACGGGTGTAATACATGCCCGTGAAAGATGAGGACATTGACTGGATAGTATACCATATCCTTTCAAACGGGGGTGCGAAAACAGAAGAGTCAATCGTCCGGGAAACTGGGTTGTCAGCCGGGAATATCAGTGCATCGCTCATCAGGCTGAAGATGAATCTTCTTATCGACTGCCAGGATGGCAACTACGATGTGATATCAATCCCGGAGATGCTTTTCCGTTGCCAGGTCCGGTACGGGCAGGACATCCCCGTCGTCATCGAGGACGGCGTGATAAAAATGAAAAAACCGGAGCTGTAATATGGAGGTTGTGGTCCTGCGGCTTGGTCACCGTCCGGAACGTGACCAGCGGGTGACGACTCACGTGGGGTTACTTTCCCGTGCGCTTGGCGCGAAGGGTATGTACCTTGCCGGGCAGGACAGCGGCATTGTCCGGAGCATCACCCGGGTCGTGGAGCAGTGGGGGGGGAATTTTTTTGTTGAAGACAAGGTTAAATGGCGTCATTGTATCGAAGAATGGCAGAAAAACGGTGGGAAAGTGGTCCACCTTACAATGTACGGCCTCCCGGTACGAGAGCATGAGATGGAGATCCGGGACGCAGGTAAACTACTCGTGGTCGTCGGGGCAGAGAAGGTCCCGGGAGAAGTGTACGGGCTTGCTGACTGGAATATCTCGGTCACCAGCCAGCCCCACTCCGAGATCGCAAGCCTTGCGGTGTTTTTAGACCGGCTATTCGAAGGTTCGGAATTATCAGCCGGGTTTCCGGGTGCAAAGATCAGAGTTGTCCCATGTGTGGAAGGAAAAAAGACAGAAAGTCTCTGAACCGGCGTGTACTGGTTGCAGGGTTTACTACACGTCACGTGGCCTGTTCAGCTCATGGAGCCGGGTACCGGGTATGTACGGTCGATCACTTCTGTGACCGTGACGTGTCCCGGTATGCAGATGACTGCCTTTCTTTTGACGATCCCGATTCATTACCCGCTGCGATTGAGCAGATGTCGGTACGACACGACTGTGATATTTTTGTCCCGACCTCGGGGGCGGAGATGCTGGCGGTCGGAATTCCACGGTACGGCCCGGCCCCGGAGAGGGCAGCAACGTTTCTCGATAAGAGCCTGACATCCCGTTTTTTTCTGGAAACAGGAGTGCCTGTCCCTGCGACATTTCCGGAACGGACCTATCCCGCGATGGTAAAACCAAGAAGCGGTTCCGGGGGTTGGCGTAATGCAGTACTGCATAACGATGATGAATGGCTCAAATGGAAAGAAGACCTCGCTGACCCGCCGGCGCTCTGGCAGGAGGTCGTACAGGGTACCCCTGCATCAGTCTGCTGCGTAACCGACGGTACCCACGCAAGGGCGGTTGCGGTAAACGAGCAACTGCTCAGGGGAGGAGAAGATGCCGCTTATGGGTTCTCAGGGTCGGTTACACCGTTTATCCATCCCCATGTGAATGAGATGGTGAGTCATGCAGAGAAAATTGCCTCGGCTTCGGGATGTGTTGGGACAATCGGGGTTGATTTCGTCGTCGGTGAGAAACCTTATGTGATTGAGGTGAACCCCCGGTTCCAGGGGACTGCTGACACGGTGGAAATGGCGACCGGGATTAACCTGTTTTCACTCCATATTGATGCATGTGAAGGCAGGATCCCGGAAAAAATGCCAGAACCCCGGCAATTTGCGGCGCGAAAAATTCTGTTTGCCCGGGACGACCTCCTGGTGGGACATGACGTCAGTTCGCTTTCCTTTGTTGCAGACGTCCCGTGGAAGGGCTCAGTGGTAGAAAAAGGCGGTGCAATAGTCAGTGTTTACGGGTGGGGCCCGTCGCGCAGAGACGCAATATTGATGCTGGATAAACATATTAGCACTGTGCAGCAATATATAGGAAGGACGTCCTAATGGAAGAATTACTGAGTAACCTGGCAATCCGTGCATACCTGCTACGCATAATAGGTGAGGAAGGGCTTGACCTGCTTTCAAAATATCCCGATAATAACGAATACAGTGACGAAGACCTCGCTGCAAAGACGGGCATCAACTTAAACTCGGTACGCCACACCCTCTATACGCTCTACGAGAAGCGGCTCGCGGAATACCGGAGGATTAAGAATAACGAGACCGGATGGCTCACTTACCTCTGGCAGCTCAGGATGGATACCATTTACGATGCGATCCGTGAGGACCTTGAACGGGTACTTGACAAGCTCGAGGCACGTGCACTGTTTGAGGAAGAGAATGACTTCTATATCTGTAAGACCTGTGGGATCATCTGCACCTTTAACCAGGCGATTGATGTCAATTTTATCTGTCCTGACTGTGACCAGCAGATGGCGCATTTTGATAATGACATGCTCCTCCGTGCCCTCAAAAAGCGTATCAATACCATGAAACAGACGCTTGGGCATGCATAAGGACACCGTTTTTTTTGAAGGGCTGCTTGCCCGGGAAGGGTGCAGTCCGAAAGTAATTGCCCATTGCAGGACGGTAAGTGCCATTGCGATGGAATACGTGCATGAGGGCTCTCCGGCAGATCCGGATCTTGTTCTTGCCGGGTCGGTACTGCATGACATCGGGCGTTCACGGATACATTCAATTGGGCATGCACAGGCAGGTGCAGCGATCTGCCGGGGACTTGGGCAGCCTGAATCAGTGGCACACATTGTGGAATGCCATACGGGTGCAGGACTGACTGCGGATGAATGCACGCTGCTCGGTCTTCTTCCAATAGACTGTATGCCAAAAATCCTTGAGGAGAAGATTGTCACCAATGCCGATAACCTTGCGGGTGGAAAACGCAGGATATCGATAGAGCAGGACCTGATGGATTCATTCGCCTTACCGCGGAAGATACGAAAACGGATGTACCGGCTCTGGCTCGAGATGGAACAGTTCAGGGTGTAAAAAAGTTCAATGGTCCAATTATACCAGGGAACAAAGGATGCTGTACGGTATATTGTCAGAATGATAAAATCAGGGAAGAAATCAGTAAATCGGCTTTCTTGAATCCTCCATGTTTGAAAAAGGTGATTTAGAGAAGTACTAAAATTAGACCTATTCCGAATTCTTGTCTGGGAGGGCATTCGGAAATGCCTAAAAGGAGTCGCTGAAATAACTATTTTGCGTTTTCCAATTTGATTTCCTGGGGATCTAGCGGTGAGAAATATTTTTTCAACGGAGGGAAATTAGCGAAGTACTGAGGATGAACCCCAGGTTATGCAAAGGATTCGCTTGGTGGTCCAGGTAGTGTGCATATAAAGCTGTAAAATTGAAGCACCCCTGTATCCAATGTTAGTTTGCGAAAAACAAGGAGACAGGGCAATGAATAGTGAAGACCTCGTAGCACATTACCTTACCGATAATGAACAAGGAATGAAGAACCTCATCACCTGGTTTCTAAATGAGGTGATGCAGATAGAGGCCGCAGAGCAGGCCGGAGCAGACAAGTACGAAAGGACCGGGTCGAGACGTACATATCGCAATGGAACAAGAACCCGATCCCTGAAATCAAGATATGGTCCATTGAACCTGGA
>CAIKOD010000131.1 GCA_903828975.1 uncultured Methanomicrobiales archaeon
ATTCTTCACCGATAAGGCGTTCCTCAATAACCACCTGGCCATCCAGCTGTTTTGCATAATCGATTGCACCGTTCCTGTCCACGTGCTCCCCCATGATGCGGACACCCTTTCCACCGGTAAGACCTACCGGCTTGATTGCAAGATCCCCGGGGTATTGTGAAATGAAAGATATGGCCTCCCCCTGGTCATGAAAAACGCGGTACTTCGGGCAACCTGCTATACCATGACGGTCCATCATCATCCTGCAGAACCCTTTGTCCGTCTCGAGACGGGCAGCTTCCCTCGTGGGGCCAACACATGCGATCTCCCGGGATTCAAGTTCATCAGCAATTCCCGCCTGCAGAGGGGCTTCAGGCCCGATAATTGCACACTGGACTCCAATACCTGATGCAAAGTCCGCAACCCGTTTGACATTCGTCTCGTTCTCAACAAGTACCCGTTTCGAAACAGACCAGATACCCGGGTTTTTCTTCGACATTACGGAATAAAGTTCTACTTCGCTGTTGCGGGAAAGGACGCTTGCTATCGCATGTTCCCTGCCCCCTCCCCCTACAACCAGGATCTTCATCGTCATGTATCAGACCAACTGTCTATTTAGTACTGCTTACTCTCTGGTTATCTCGCTTGCTTTAACAAGTGCATGTAATGTTACGTTATCCTTTGCTAGTGTAACGGCGGCGCCCTGTTCCCGGTCGACTACGGTAACGACCACGCTGATACTTGCACCGGCATCCCGGAGTGCTTTTACCCCGTATAATGCCGACCCGCCGGAAGTAGTCACATCTTCAACGAGCAGGACCTGTTTCCCTTTCACGTCCCCGATCAACCGGCCGGTTTTACCATGGTCTTTCTCTGCACTCCGGATAATTGCATACGGGCGTTTCCCCGCAAGTGAAACACCCACAGCGAGTGGGACCCCCCCGACAGCGACCCCCGCAACGGTATCTGATGGGAACCTGCGTGCAATTTCCCCGCATACCAGTCCAAGCAGGGCCGGGTCTGTCATCGCGGACTTGACATCCAGGTAGTACGAGCTTGTCGCACCTGAAGCAAGGATAAAATGGCCGTATTCAACCGCACCATGTCTGATAAGGGCTTCGGCGATCCGGTTTACCATGCCACCCTCCCGTTATGTACTGTATCATGCATCTCTGTCACCATGGAACTTCTTTGACACCTGCCAGGTACCCGATGATGTTGGTTGCCCGGTGAAGCAGTGGTGTAATAATAAGAATTATTATCACAATCGGGAGACTCATCAAGGAAAAAAACCATTGCGGGTCGAACAACACAGTAAGCAGGAAGGCCCCTGCGACCAGGTCATACTGGTCTGCCACCGGCCAAGGGTCTCCTGATTGTTTCCCGAGACGACGCTTGAAAAAGCTCTTACCAAGGTCACCCAGCAGTGCTCCGGTTGCAAGGAGAAACACTGATAGCATCGTAAGCACGGGAAAAAAATCCCAGTGGAAATATGACTGAAGTACTATCTGGACTGCCCCTACGAGCACACCGCATGCAATCCCGAGAATCAGCCCTCTCCATGTCTTCCCACTCCCGAAGAGTCTCCGGCCGTCGCTAAAATTTCTTCCCCCGTCGATAGGTGCGCCCCCCCCGAATGCAGCTGCCGAAGAGTTGGGGATATACGCTGGCAGCATTATCCAAAGGGCAGAAACCAATGCTATTATTATTGTTTCGATACTAATAATTTGAGCACCCAAGACCTAAAATAAAGAGCAGATATAAACATTAAGGTATCTAAGGGAGAAATTCCTCTAAAGGATACATCGGTTGGAGTA
>CAIKOD010000132.1 GCA_903828975.1 uncultured Methanomicrobiales archaeon
ACCAAGAAGTTTCGGGATCTGTGAAGCGATGATTACTATCCCGGCCCCGGCAAGGAATCCCTTCAGTACCGGCCCGGATATCAGGTTTACTAAAAATCCCATCCGGAGCGCCCAGGCGATAATCGCGATGATCCCGACGAGGATTGCCGTCAGGCCGGCAAGTGCTGCATACTGCGTGAAACTCGTGATTGCAAGGACACCGAGGAAAGACCCGACCATTAATGCTTCGGATGAACTGGGCCCTACTGAGGCCTGGCGGGAGGAGGCAAATATAAAATATCCCAGCGGGGCCATGATCCCTGCGTAGAGGCCGTATTCCGGGGGCAGGCCGGCAAGCGTTGCATATGCCATGTTGTCCGGGATAGCGAACATGGCAAGGGTAAGACCGGCAACCAGGTCAAATTTCAGCCACCTGCGGTTATATAAGGGAAGCCATTTCAGGATCGGAATCGCCCGGGTAAGCTTTGATTCGGGAACGGGGGAAGGTCGGTCAGGGTCGGCCATGTCACACCGGGGTCTAATATCTAGTGTAGTATTCAGATGACGTTGGATATACCTTTCGCAGGTTTCCTGCCGATTCTCAACTGACAGAGGTTTTCATTGACGAAAAAGGATCTTCTTCCTCCTGGCAGGATGAAAGGAAACGAAACGAAATAGCGATCTATCAATAAAAAACAGTACCATACTGATTAATTTCACACAATTAAGCCGGTTTTCGCAAAAATACTTCCTCTTTCAGAACGGCTACCAGTGGTAGATACTATCTGCGAATCAAAAACCTGTTCTGCTATAAAGGTTAAAACCCAAAAAAAATCCGGGTGTGAGTGGATACCACACCAGTTACTTTAATTTTGCTGCGGTCTTTTTCCCTTCAGCAAGTTCTGCACCGAGCGCAATGAATGCCTGCGGGGATACGAAACCGTTGGCGAGAACAACCCCGTGCTTTTCCATGGCGATCTCCTTGAATTTCTTGGCCCACAGGTGCTCGATGAGCAGGAAGCCGGCAGCAGTACCTTTCGGCATATCCTTTGCAATGTCCTTAATCTGTTCGTGGCTCAGTCCGAATTCCTTGTAATACGCAGCCTCAGCACCGGCATTTGCACCCGCTATTGCACCTTTTTCACCAGCGGCACCAAAGCCGATGAGTGCTCCGATTGCAGCTCCCAGGCGTATCCTGTCTTCATCAGAATATTCGGTAAGCTGGACAGATGCAATTTTTCCTTTCTCATCCTTTACAATTGCCATAAGCCCGATGATACTAATTATCCTTGCATCACTCAGTGCGAGTAACTCCTTGATTAGTGCACCATCCAGGTTCTTGATTTCCGGGAATCCAATCGCTAACAGTGATATCGGTCCAAATTCTACCATGTTAATTCCTCCAAATAATACGTTCGCCTAGTAACCCCTGCGAGGATTTATAGTTTTGTGAACCTGCAGTTACGGAAAAACATGACCGCTATCCCTGTTTCAGGAGGCACATTGTTGTTCCCGGGTTCACAGCAATTATAACATGAGGCTATTAATAGAGGGCAAATCTCAATCATTATTACGAACAGGAGACAGAGATCGTGACAACATTAGATGAATTCCTGGGTCCGCTGAATGACGGGGTATGGGAGGTGATCGTCCCGAAAGAATCGGTCACCGAACCGCTCGATGCCGGCTGGGTCAAATCCCCGATAAATGTCCCCACCCCGGGGACCATCGCAAGTTACCGGAAGGGGCAGTACCATGTCCATGAACAGCAGGCAGAATGGCACGTTCACCTCGACAACCATGACCCGAAGGTACACCCCTACCTCCATCTTATTGACGATGCCCCGCTTCTCCTGATGATCGGGGATACCGTGATAACCCTGATTGCCGGGACCAGGAAAAAGACGGGTAACGAAAAGGAAATCCTGGAAGACCAGAAAAGGTCCTGGAAGGAACAGGTCCTTATTGGTATCCTTCTCATGCTCGTCGGGATATTCATTGTTGTCAACCCGATGCTGTCGTTCAAAGGCCTCATGAATCTCCTGGTCCCCCTGGCAATTATTTCCCTCGGCATCATTACCGCAGGCCAGGGGATAGCATTCAGTCCTTTCAGGGTGCTTCCCGGCAGTCTCCTGTATCACGGGATCGGGATCATGGTAGCGGGAATTTTCGCATTTTACCTGCCCCTGGCCCTGTGGATTGTTGTACTCCTCGGGATACTTGCGCTATGGATGTTTGCGAGCGCCATTATCCTGCTGATCAGGGCGGGAAAAGGTCGTGCTGCAATTCCTGAGGGCTTTACCAGCAGGGTCCTCATCGCAGTCCTCTCACTGGGGATCGGGGTCCTGATATTCATAGACCCGGTGAGCGTATTGCTGACGCTCATGGCAATTGTCGGTGTCATCGCCCTTTTACTGGGGCTTATGCTCTCGGTTAACGGGTTCAGGCTAAGAACCAGGATGGTCAGGGCCTAACCTTTTTTTAATTGGAAAATGTGTAATTTTTTGATTCATGGGCTTTTTTAATGACACACAAGGTTATGATGCAGGATTTTTTATTACTGGTCCAAAAAACCCGTTTTGCATACCAAGGGAAGATTGAACACTCCCTTGATTTCAAGATGTGGACCGCCAAGCAGAGGTGGTAACTTCCGCAATAATTCAGAATATTGCTTCAATCCGGATCCATCATAGAAAATTTTATACGAGAAGTGCTCTCTCCAATAACTACACTCAACATTGAGGATAGTAGAGGTTTGATTATGACACAAATGGATACCAAAAAACCGGGGCGGGTTAACGGTCCGGTAGACTACCTGATGGTCAGGTTTCCGGGCAATAAATTTACCGGAAAGATTGCCCCGGAACTCCTGCGACTGGAAAAAGCAGGAATCGTCCGCGTGATTGATCTCGTCTTTCTTATAAGGGACGCAAATGGAAAACTCGGAACGGTTGAGCCAAAGAACCTCGAAGGAGAGGTTGGCAACGCGTTTCGTGAACTTGTAAAGAATACGAGCGAATGGTTCACGGAGCCGGATATCGAAGTAATCGCGGAGTCATTACCAAAGAACAGCGCTGCGGCGCTCCTGTTGTTTGAAAACGTCTGGGCTATCGGGTTTAAAAAGGCATTACTTGAGGCAGATGCAGAGCTTGTCGACATGGGACGCATTCCACCCGAAATTGTTACGTACGCAGAAAAAGTATTGTTTGGACAGGGAGGTGCATGAAATGAGAGGAAGGATGTTAATGATGGCAGCCGGGATGAAGATGGGCGAGCAGAAGGCTCAGCAGCAGATGCAGGCGCAGGCCAACCAGCAGGCAGCGGTAGAACAGGCAAGACAGGATGGGGCAGCCCAGGCACAGGCTGCGGCTCCCGCACCTGCAGCTGGGGGTATGAGCGATGCTACTATTGCCCAGTTGAAACAACTGGCAGACCTTCATACATCGGGTGTCTTATCCGACGAAGAGTTCGCAGCTGCCAAGAAAAAGATCCTGGGTTAATACACCCGGGGAAATTCTTTTCCTGGAATTTGAAATCATTCCGGGCTGGAAGGCAAAGCATTTATCTGATTATTCCCCGATCAAAGGGTTCATTTTTCAAAACCCCCAGGAACTTTTTTCCCATATTTCGGATCCGGCAGGAATAATACCGGCCCCATGTGGGCCTGGTGGGAAGACCCGGTCCCCGCATCCAGGAGCTTCAGGAGTATTCGAATCCATTATTAAGATCTGGAATCACAATGACTACATATCATGGATGAGAAAGGGCCCCGTACCGGAAGACTTGTTTTAAAAAAGTTATCAAAGGCGCTACTGCTGTTTATTGGGATTGGGGTAGTACTCCCCCTGCTGATTGGTGCCGTGATTGGGGTGAGCAGTGCAGAAATCCTGGCAATGGTCACCTCGACATTACTGCTCCAGGCTGCTGCACCCCCTGTCGGGATGGCCATGGGGTTATCCCCCGCTGTAATCCTTGTCATAATGGGCTGTTTCGCTGTTGGGATGGTAATGGCAATTTTTGAGATCTGCGACGGGTTGTCAGCCTCATCCGAAAAGGTCAGGAACTGGATCGACAAGGTATCAAAAATTTCTGACAAACACCCGGTAATAAAGAAATACGGGGCCATTTCCTGCTGTTTCATTGCCTGGATACCGGGTATCGGCCTCTACGGGACACCCGTCATCGCATGGGTGTTCAAATGGAAGCGGTTGCCATCACTCATCTTCACCGTTTCCGGGTTCCTGATTGCAGCGTTCTTTGTGCTGTTCTTTGCATCGAAAATTAACGAGATACTCCTGTTCGCATCGTATACCGGGATCATTATCTTTGCCATTACCGGGATGCTCGCACTGGGTTTCTCGATTCCAAAAAAAGTTCTCCCCGGCCCGCTGACGGACAAAAAGCTTGTAATCCTCGTCCTGGTCATCAACTTTATCGTGCTACCACTTGTGGCATACCTCCTGGCAACCACTCTCAGTCTTCCGCCTGGGATCTCTGTTGGCCTTATCCTCATGGCTGCCGCTGCGGGTGTACCGTTCCTTCCCCGGATTGTGCAGGTGGGTGGGGATAATTATTCCATTGCAGGCGTCATCGCCCTGTTCCTTACGGTCCTCAGTGTGGTATATATCCCGTTCATCCTCTACGCACTCGTTCCCGCCGGGAACTTGAATCTCCCGGTCATCATCCTCGTCCTGCTCCTGCTCCTGGTTGTTCCCCTGGCGGCCGGCCTCATGGTACGGTCAAAGAAGGAACATGCTGCGGTAAAATTCGGCCCGTGGTTATCAAAAATATCCTATGCCGCCATTATTGTCAGTTTCGGGGCAGTCTTCTGGGTTTATTTCGATGAATTGCAGCAGATGATCGGCACGAAGGGGTTGTTCGCGGCGATTATCCTTCTTCTCCTGGCCTTCGGTATCGGCTGGCTGTTCGGAGGCAGCCCCGGGATGAAAAAAGTCCTCGCATTCGGAACAGCCCAGAGAAATCTGGCCATAGCCGGGGTAATTGCAGTTCTTGGGTTCACGGACCATTCGATACTTGTTATGGTAATGGTAACCGGGGTAATCGGTATGATCATGCTGATCTTTTTCGGCAAACAGATCCGCAAGAGTGAAGCCCCGAAGGCTCCTGAATGAGGATATATTGATAGTCTGGCAGGTGGACCGTTTATGCCCGCCTCATCTCCGGGATAAACCGTATTCCCGGGTTGATATTCCCACGAACTCTTTTTTTACCTGTTTGGTGAACCTGTTCAATTGATATCCGGGCTTTGAATTGATCAGTTCCCCCCGAATAGACTATCTGTTCCATGTAAATACGGGCATTGTCATCCTTGTTTATCTGGGTAATTATTACGGAGAATTGTTTTCAGGCTTATTTAACGATTTCATTACTATTTTACCTGTTTAAGACGATTTCTTACTGACAGTCTGGCTGAAAACTCAGTACGATACTCTTATAGGTATGTTCACACGATAACACCGTTATGAAATTTTCAATGATTGTAGTATGCCTGGTACTCGCTGTTGCTTTCGTAGTAACAGCAGGATGTACCCAGAATGCAACCCCCCCGGTAGTAACACCAACTCCCGCTGCGAGTCCCGTTGCAACACCAGTCCCACCCCAGACAACGGCACCGGCAGCAACCGTTACGAAGGATGGAATGGGTATTCCGGGGCCAACAGAGACACTCCCCGCCAGTTACCAACTTGATTTCATGGTGCAGGGTAACGGTAATACCGCAAACCCCTACATGGGCGTATCAATCAGGGGAGGAAATGGTATGAATACCGATTCCCGCGTTGATGTGACCTTCACAAAACCGGACGGGACATCACAGCAGAGCTACATGTTACCGCCGTTCTATGTCGGACAAAATGTAACATTCCCGTCCAGCGAGTATCAGAACAGGGTAGAGATATGGGTGACTGCTCCGACGGTAGGAAAAGTCAAGACATACGACCAGATAGTCGCGTTCAAGGGGATTAACCCGTAAACTGGAAAAACGAGAGTTTTCCCATACTTTTTTAGCTATGAGCCTCTGGCTCATAGATGGGTATGAAAAAGGTGGCCTTTCAGATTGTTTTGCCGGAGTTTTTCATACCAGCCTGTTTTTTTAAATTTATACTAGTGATTCATCCCGGGAACAGTTTCAGGTCATTATCGATGAAACGTTCAGCCGGGTTAAATAACTGATATCGGGGCTCTGATTACCTTTGCAGGCATTCATAACCTCGTATCCGGTAGGAATCAGTTACGCTGATACTGCAGTTACAACCTAAAAAAGCCCAGTCCAGAATTCCCACCGCAGGTATGCACCACCGATTATCACCACTCCAAGGAGCACGAGTAATATGATCCACCAGATCTTTTTCATGATTTTTCCCTCATTTTGACCCTTTTCCAATTGGATTGGTACAATATAATTCTATCCTGTTTCACCGTCCGGATAGTGCCTCGAAAAATAAAATAGGATCCGTCCCTTTATTCTCTTTCAGGGTATAGAGCCGGCTCCGGTAAGATCTGCTCAGGCAGGATGATGAATCCATACCAATTTATCGGATGCCGCAATCAATCTTAACTGGACTATTGAAGTATCTAAACGGGGGTGAGATTGCATGATCATTCGATTGAAGCGCAGGATAGCAGGTCGTCAGACCTGGGACAGGATATCGGTAAACTTCCTGTTTATTCCGGGAGTCATGGCACTTGGTGCGGTATTGCTGGCGTGGTTAATGTTCTGGGTGGATGGTCAGGTCCCCAATGAATTCCTGAATAACAGCAGTTTCGTCATTTCAGGGAGCGTGAACGAATCACGTGGCTATTTGTTCAGCATGGCCACGGTTGTGCTGACGACCGCCGGGGTTGTCTTCACACTCCTCACCCTGCCTCTTTCAACCGTAGCCGCCCAGTATGGATCACGCCTGTTGCGCATATTTCTCGGTGATCGCACGACCCAGCTCGTGCTGGGCATATTCGTCGCTACTTTTACCTATTGCGTGATTGGTGCAATGGCCATTCCGTCTGTCGAAGTTCAACCTGATGCGCCTCAAATCACTGTTACCGTTGGACTGTACCTTTTAATTGCCTCTTTCGCATCGATAATACTGATGATCCAGCATATCAGCATCATGCTGCAGGCACCCAACATCGCGGCTGCGGCGGGGGCAGAATTGCAGGAGGTAGTCAGCGAAGAGAACCGTGCGGAATTATCCGGTGGGGAAAATACACCTCAAACTGAAAAAAATCTGCCGGATTCATCAATGGAGGGAGATCCCCACCTCGTTGTTGCTGGTAGGACGGGGTATATTAAATACATTGACCAGAAATCCCTCCTCCTCCTGGCCGAAAAACATGATATTGTGATCCGCATCGTGAACAAACCAGGCAACTTTGTACGGGGCGGCATGGTTATTGCACGTGTCTGGCCCGGAGAACGGATCGATAAAGAACTGGATGACATAATCAGGATAACATTCCATCTCGGAAACCAGCGGACACCCACGCAGGATGTTGAATATGCCGTTAACCAGCTTACCGAAATGGCAGTCCGTGCCATGTCCCCGGCGATCAACGACCCCTTCACTGCCATGACATGCCTGGACCATATTGGTAACGGCCTCGCGTTATTTGCCAGGCAGGGACCTGTCAGCCCGGATGTGTATGACAGCCAGGGCCGGTTGCGCCTTCTTTTCGATCCGGTTACGTTCGACGAATTACTCGGCGCCGCCTTCGACATGCTCCGGCATGCCAGTTCCGACAACGCAAATGTACTCATGCATATGCTGAAGATAATCGATGTGATAAGCCACGATGCGAAATCCGACAGTGCACGCCAGAGCCTGCTTCGTCATGTAAACCTCATCCAGCTGGAGAGCGGGGCTGGTTCCCTGATCGAAGAGGACCGGATGTCGATACACCGTACTGCTGAGGCCCTGGTCCTGAAATTGAAAGGCCATTCATAAGTACAGGAGTTCTGGCATGGGGATTACATGAATAACGTCCTGAAAAACGCCCTACTGGTGCTGGCAGGCGCATTACTCTTTGGCGCCGTCGTTTTTATCGCCTGGGGGATGACCCCTCTCGGTCCAACCGACCAGGCCCTGGCAGCGATGGAGCCGGGGGGAGTTGTCAGTGTTGTGGATAATGGTAATTTCGTGGTATTTACCCCGGTCACAAATCAGCCCATAACAGCCCTCATTATCTACCCCGGCGGGCATGTCGATTATCGTTCGTATGCCCCGATGGCACGCCGGATTGCCAGCCGTGGTTACATGGTTTCCATTGTAAGGATGCCGTTATCCCTGCCGGTTTTTGGCGTGAATAAGGCGGATGAGGTGATTGCTGCATTTCCGGGTATCCGGTACTGGGTTATCGGGGGGCACTCCCTGGGGGGGTCAATGGCTGCTTCGTATGCCAGAAGCCACCCCTACAGGGTGCAGGGGTTGTTTTTATGGGCGTCATACCCACCGGAGAGCGATGACCTGTCAGCAACAGACCTGAAGGGTCTTTCAACATACGGGTCGGAAGATATGGTTCTAAACATAGACCATTTCAATTCGACGCTCTTTTTACTCCCGCCAGGGACTATACGGCAGGTGATCCAAGGTGGAAACCATTCCCAGTTCGGCAATTATGGTCCTCAACCAGGAGATGGCATCGCGACAATCTCTGCTGAAGACCAGCAGGCGCAGGCGACAAACCTTACCGTGCGATTGATACGGGCTGTGGAGGGAGAATAAGATGAAACGCCTCTGGAAAATCCTCGGCATCGTTATTCTTGTCATTACCGTAACCCTGCTCATTGTTCCACTCCTTTACCCAGTCCAACCCATGGCCGGGACCGTCACTGAACGCGAACTTGCCGACCCGGACAGCCATTTTGTGGATGTGAACGGAACGACCGTTCATTACAAAGAAATGGGACAGGGGGGACCGGTGATTATCCTCCTGCATGGTTTTGGTGCCAGTGAATATTCATGGCGTGAAGTGATGGGACCCCTCTCGGAGTCCGGTCGTGTCATAGCATATGACCGTCCTGGATTTGGTCTGACTGAACGCCCCATGGATGGGAACTGGACAGATACAAACCCCTACAGCGTCCAGGGAAACGTGGAACTGCTGGATGGGCTGATGGACGAACTCCGTATTGAGAAAGCCATCCTTGTGGGGAATTCCGCAGGGGGAGAGGTCGCAGCTGCGTACGCCATTGAACATCCGGAGCGGGTACAGGAGTTGGTGCTCGTGGATCCAGCCGTGGGAAACGGGACTAAAGGTCCATTACCGCAATGGGCATATCCTCTCATGAAGTTACCGCAAACACGGAATATGGCTCCTTTGCTGGTGCGTACTATCGCAGGAGATTTAGGAAATGACACAATCCGGATGGCATGGCATGATCCAACCAGGATCAAACCCGAGGTGTATGAGGGTTATCGCAGACCACTCAAGGCTGATAACTGGGATAAAGCGCTCTACGAGTTCACCATCGCAGGTAATCCAGTCAATTATTCCGAACATCTGAAGGATCTGACGATGCCGGTGCTTATTGTCACCGGTGATGACGACCGGATTGTGCCCACCGCCCGGAGTATTCAACTATCCAGGGAAATACCCGGATCTGAGCTGGTGGTACTGAACGACTGCGGGCATGTCCCCCAGGAGGAATGCCCGGACCAATTCGTAACTTCAATCAAGGCTTTTAAGGGAGGTGCGAAGTAAAAGACAATCGTGAATAGGGATAAACGAGTATAAGGGTCATTCCCGGAAAAAGTTGGTGCAATTGCTATAATCAATCCAGCTCAATCTTCGCTGGTTCTTTTGGTTTCCTGCGGTGCCTGATATACAGGACAAGGAACCCGACTAGTATCAGGACAACTATTACTACCAGTACACCCGTCATCACGGAGTTTCCGGGGTTTTCCTGGGGGGTCACATCAGCGGGCTTAAGGGTCGCAGAGACTTTCACGGTCTGCCCGGAAACGATATTCACCGTCGAAATATAATCAAGGTAAACGGGTTTCTTAAGAACAAGTCTGTATTCCCGGGGGTTCAGGATAGTAATATTGATAAAACCATTCGATTCAGGGGTGATCCCCTGGTACACCTCATCCAGGTAAACTGATGCACCGGAAGGTGTGGATGAGACCTGGAGGTATCCTGCGGTACTGACGGGGGTTTCCGCTCCCGCACAACCCCATATAACAGCTCCAATGAAAAGTATGAGTAATAACCAACGTATTGCCTTCATGATATTCCTGTTACAGCAATCATAACTTATTGGTTATAAGACCATTGATCTCCCCGGTTTTTCCCCTGGTATTATCCAATGGATTATCGGGTTGTATGGTCTTTAAAGGGCATTTTGTATGAGGTACGACGTACATGACCACCTTTGGAGGTATTATCGCCCGGATCCCTCTTTCCCATCACCATGCGGCTCATTCCAAGGTAATCGTTGCAGCGTTACGGACCCCCACCCCGGGTGATTGACATCCCCCTAAATTCTGAGCACCCGGGCCATATGAAGACTCTGATGGCCCCGGAAAAAAGTTACCGGTGCAGCTGAACGTGAAAAATGCAACCGGCACAATGAAAAGCGCAATAATCTGAAAACATCTGCCTGTTATAAAATAATGAATTAATCACAACGGGAATGCCCGGGAAGGCCAGAATTGTAATACCAATGGGGGGATGTTTTTCTACAATCACACCTCATGAGTGGTTCATACCGGAATTAAGAAGTAGTATGGTTGCCTCTGTTTCGGCCGGGAGCGGATAGTACCGGTAACATCCGATATTCGGCTATTTTGATGACCCACTGATATTTTTTTTAAAATAAAAAGGGAAGTCTAAAAGAACTTCAGGCTGGCGTTGCAGCCTGGCCTTTCAGCATAAATGAGCCAATAATTGCAATAATTCCCCCAATAATACCGAAACCCCCGAGGATAAACGGCAGCATTAAGGTGCTTACAAGCGGGTTGGCAAGGATTAAACAGCCGAAGATAATAAGGAGGAAACCGATAATACCGGCACCCCATCCGCCGCCCTTAAAGGCTGCGAAAAGGGCCATGAATCCCATAATAAGGCCCCAAACACCCACGAGGATGATAAAGATGTAGGGGACGACAAACGTACTGTACAAGGGGTACGTCAGAATAGCGATACCGGCAATAATACCGAGGATACCGAAGAGGACCTTCCAACCCGCATTCGTGCGATCGACAAACAGACTTATAAGCCCAAACAGGCCGCTGATAAACCAGTAGGCACCGAGGAAGGTGACCAGTAGCAGGAGTGTCCTGTACGGGTAGTATATCAGGAATATCCCGAGGATCAGGGTGACGATCCCCATGATGAGGACAAGCCACCAGGGGAACACATGGGTCCCGGGCTTAACATCTAACGAAGGGGTCATTGTTTCAGACATGGTAATACGGTGAGTACTTCATTTACACCGTTAATTAAGATTTCTAATTTTCCGGGTCAGTTATGTATTCCCTGATTACCCAGGTTCGCAAAAAAAAAATACCCGGTCCTATTCTCAAGCCCTGTTCTGGAACGAGTCTGATACTTCTGAACCGTGTTATAATGACTGCAACAATTAATTCCTGGAGGTTAACAGGGCCGCGTAAGCCATATGCCCAACGAATTAGAAATCAGCATATGATTTTTTTTCCCATTTTCAGTAAAAAAATACTTATTTTTATTGTAAAAAAATCATCAGGTTGCTTTATAGTTCAGCAGGACTGTCCCTGTCGAATCATATAATGTCATGGAATCATTGAAGATAGCAAATTTCCCTGCCTTCGAGAGGAGTGTGAGGTATGCCGTCTCTTGTGCCATCACAGCCGGTTCACAGGCCATTCGTGTTGTAGCTGCCTGGCTGATACTGATGCTTTGACCACTTGTTGAATAGGTGGTGGAGTACGTATTGCATCCCGAAGACCCGGAAAGACTCCCGTCTGCCATGAATTTTGCCGTGACCGGGGTGGCCGCAATGACAGGGACATAGCCGCCTTTCCCGTCAGTGTATGATTTCAGGGCCCATGAACCGACCAATGTACCAGGGGATGCAGAGGGTGTTGATTTTGTGGGAACGGAAATTGAGCTGGCCTGTCCCTTTTTGTACTGGAGGATTTTTTGTCCCAGCACCGTATACAGGACCATCTGGTCACCATTCATTTCGTAGGTATTAACTTTTTCCAGCAGTGCCAGGTACTGGTTTTCCTGCTGCATAATTTCGGGGTCGCATGCCATCTTTGTACTTTTAACCTGGCTGATCCCCAGGGTCTGGCCGTTCAGCGAATAAAAGGCAGAATATCCGTTACATCCCGAAGATCCGTTAATTCTTCCATCAGGAGTGAAAACTGCCGTAATATTACTACCCAACAGCACCGAAACCATTGCATTATTCCCGTTATAGTAGGTTAACAGGTCCCATGAACCAACCACGGGTGCCTGGGCTGAAAGGGTTACAGGGATATCCAGTGGCCGCTTGTACGCGAGGATTGCCTTCCCTGAACTGTCGAAGAACAACATAGTGTCCCGGTTTACCGAGTATGTGGTTGTAGCAGCCATTAATGAGAAATACAGTGATTCCTGGTTCATAACTGCCGGTGCACAGGCCATCAGCGTGGAAATACCCGGGGTGATGGTAATCGAAGACCCGCTCGTTGTGTAACCCGCAGTGTACTGGTTACAGCCCGAAGAGCCGGTCACAGTCCCGTCTGTCCTGAAGAGGGCTGTAACGGGCTGTTCTCCAATTACATTGGCCATCCCGCCTTTTCCATCAGTATATGAAAACAGCCGCCAGTTCACTCCGGTGGGAAACGATGATGAGCCCGTGGTCCCTGTCGCTGCTGATATCCCGGTCGGAATTTCTGTTGGTCCCGCGGTTGTTGCCGGTGCCGGTGTCACCGGCTGACTGGTACAGCCCGAGAGCAGAATTGCAAGCATGAGCACGGCGCTTACCAGCGCAAGTATTTTCTTCATATATTAATGTGATCTTTTTTTGCTATTATATAATTGCCTATCAATGGGAGGGACAATAACAACAGGAATCAAGGGAATTTATCGATATGGAAACCTATATTCGGTTTGAAACGTTCGAGGTTTCCTGACCGTCATAGCAACGGGGGGGCAGGCTCCTTTTCTTTATTCCGGGTTTTCATCCTGAAAAAAACTGATAGAAACCATTATTTTTCAAGCCAATAAGAAGATTCGAGCGTAAATAACAAAAACAGGCGAAATATTTATATATCGATGTTTATGAAAATTAAGCTGGTAATATTATGGCAAACGATGTTGTTATGGAAGGTCAGGTCACAGACCTCAGGTGGGGATCATTCGTCCTCCTCGGATTAGTGGCAATTGTTTTCGGTCTCGTTATCGCAATGTTTCCACAGCTCTCGGCAACAGTGCTGATTGAGCTGATTGGCATATTCATTATCCTCCTCTCGTTCGGGGCAATAATGATGTCCGCCGTTGCACCCGGGGGACTAAAAGGATCGATCCTCCTGGCAGTCCTTGGGATTATCGGATTCTTCTTCGGGATAGCGACCATCCTGTCACCATATGTAATGGGTAGGGTAATCTTCATCCTCGTGGGTATTGCCCTGTTGATCGGGGGTATTATAGGCCTTATCCTCGCAATTTCAGAGAAAAATATGACCCATCGCGGGCTTTTTGCATTACAGGGTATCCTGTCATTGATTATTGGTATCATAATCATTGCCGGACCCATCATCGGCGTCGCCCTTGCAGTAATCTTCATAGGGGTCTACTTCGTGGTATGGGGCATCCTCAGCGTGATTATGGGTGCGATGATCCGGGCCGCGAAAAAAGCGTGAACCAGATCAAAATCCCAGTTATATTTTTTTAACTTTCCAGATTTTTCACGCCATCTGGCAGATAACAACCAGTCATCCCGGGTAGCCCTGTTATCTGAGGGTGCCCGTGCATCCAGTACGGTTCCTATTCTTACCGTGAGCTCCCCCCATACCCTGGGCCCCCGGATTCCGCGGTTTCTCCCGGTATTGCTACCTGGTAGTATTGTCGTTCGTAAACCGGTATACCCCATCAGGCACCGCAATCTCAAACCGTGCCCCTTTGCCCGGAACCCCGGTCTCACAGATAGTGATGCCGGTGATGGCAAGGATCTCCCGTGCCAGGAAGAGGCCCAGTCCGGTGTTCTTCCCGTACCCTCTCCCAAAGATCTTCTCTTTCTCGTCTGCCGGGATACCGACCCCGTTGTCCTCAACGATGATGACAAGCCTTTCCTGGACAGGTTCACAGCGAATGGTAACCTCAGTCACCCGTTCACCGTGACGGTCTGCATTGTCGAAGAGGTTGAAAAAAACACGCTCGAGCAAGGGGTCGGCAAAAATTTCGACCTGGTTGCATGTACCCGAGAGCAGGACCACAGTTTTCCCTGTTGTTGCAATGATCTCATCAAGCCTGAACCATGCGGGGGTATGGATACCCAGCTCCTGGTATGTCCTGGTAAACTCGACCAGGCGGGCAATTGCCAGGGATGAGTCATTGATCCTGGCTAATAAGCCAGCAATGACCGGGCCAGGGTTTTCCATTTCTGCTATCTGGGTGTACCCCTGCAGAACCATCAGCTGGTTTATGACGTCGTGGCGGGTGACGCTGTTTAAGAGGTTGAGTTTCCGGTTGACCTCCCGGACCGCGTTCTCCATGTTCCTGCGTTCGGTGATATCCCGTGCTGCTGCATATATCCGGATCCCCTTGGGAAAGGAACGCCACTCAAACCACCGGTAGGTGCCGTCCTTGTGGCGGTACCGGTTGGTGAAGTTGAGCACCGCATTCTGGCTGGCAAGTTTGGCTACCGCATCCAGTGTTGAGGGCAGGTCATCGGGGTGTACAAAGTCGAGGAATTTGTGGCCCTCCATCTCGGCAAGCCTATAACCGAGCACCTTTTCCCATTCGGGATTCATACGCCGGAAATATCCGTCAGTATCGGCGATGCAGAAGAGGTCAAGACTGGTCGTGAAATACTGGTCCAGTTCCTCCCTTTTTTCCCGCAGCGACGCTTCGGCACGTTTCTGATCACTGATATCACGCAGGTGCTCAATGATAAACCGGATTTCACCCGTATCATCAAGGACAGGATAACTCCTTACATCCAGCCATATATCTAATTCCGGTACATATTTCTGTACCACCGCTGGTTTTTTTGTCTGGTATGATTCGGATGTTGCACAGATCTCGCAGGGGGCATCATGACCGATCAGTTCATAGCATCTCTTTCCCGCCACTTCACCGGGGTTTTTCCCTACCATCGCATACCCTGCGGCATTGTACCTGATGATCCCGTGGTGAAGATCCTGTACCCCGATCACATCCGGAATTGCATTGAACAATGCCTCCAGCATCGCGCTCTTCTCCAGGAGCGCTGCTTCACTGTTCCGTATCGCCTCTTCAACGTGCTTGCGCATGGTGATGTCACGGTCAATACCGCGGTACCCGGCAAAAGATCTGTCTTTTGCCAGCCGGGGCACGCCGCTTGTCTCAAGGACAACGATCGACCCGTTCTTGTGGATACAGCTGTTCTCAAGGGATGATATCGGCAGCCGGGAATCGACAAGCCTGGTGAACTCCGCGGCCACCCGTAGCGCCTCGTCCGGGTGCATGAAGTCAAAGGGGGTCTTGCCGATAAGCTCTTCAGGTTCGTACCCCAGCAGCTCCCGCACCTGAGGGCTGACATATGAGTAGGTGCCATTTTCATCTACCTCCCAGATGAAGTCGCTCGTTGTCTCTACAAGCATCCGGAACTTCTCCTCACTTACCCGGAGCTTTTCTTCGTTCTGGCCAAGTTCCTCATACTGCTGCCGGAGCTCTTCTTCTGTGGCAGTGAGGTTCTGATATGTCGACAATAGCTCCGCCTCTGCCTTCTTCCGGCCGCTGATATCACGGAAGACCACCTGGACTGCCGGTTGTCCTTCGTGCTGCGTGACAGTTGCCATGACTTCCACGTCAACAAAGGTCCCATCGGAGCGGACGAATTTTTCCTCGATCGGGGGTGCTGTCCCTTCCGGGGATTGCAGCATCAATTGTACCCTCTCTGCCACATTTGCCCGGAATTCAGGATGGACAAGATCAAGTACAGGCCTCCCAACCAATTCGGCAGTCGATACAACCCCCATGATCCGGGTTGCCGCATCATTGGCGAGTACAACCCTGCCTTCCCGGTGGACGACAACCGCATCAAAGGAGCTGGATATGAGCCTGCGGAACCGTTCCTTGCTCTCCCGCAGGGCCTCCACTGTCTTCTTCCGTTCGGTGATGTCCCGGGAGATCCCGAGCACCCCGATGACGGTGTCATCAGGGTTGAGTACCGGCGTAAGCCTCGCCTCAATCCATATCCTGCCGGATGGCAGGTCGTCCGGGATCTCGTGGCTCACGGTCTGGCGGGTCGTTATAACCCTGCGAATGCTGTCAAGGTGGTGGCTGGCAACATCCGGGGGGAATATCTCCGTCAGGTGTTTCCCGATCAGCTCACTAGGCGCAGCATGGAATGCCTCTGCCGAGCGCGAGTTGACATACCTCACGAAACCGTCCGGGTCGATAAAATAGATCATGTCAGGAGATGTCTCTGCAAGCAGCCGGTATTTCTCCTCGCTCCGGCGTACTGCTTCTTCTGCCCTTTTTCGCTCGGTAATATCGCGAGTAATTGCCCAATAACCGATCCGCTGGTGATCCTGATCCCTTATGATGTAGGTCTGTATTTCGATCGGGATTACCTTCCCGTCTTTGTTCCTGTACTCTTTCTCGTACAAATCGGAATACCCGCGTATGTCAACCTGTTCTTTGAGAATTCTGTTTTCAGATTCATGCCATTTGGCAGGGGTTATATCATCATAGCTCAGGTTCTTTAATTCGTCAGCAGAATATCCAAGTATCGCAGAAAAGGCGGCATTGCACTGGATTATTTTTCCCTCTAAGTCCACGGCTGCCGATCCATCCCTCAGATTATCATACAGGGTACGGTAACGCCACTCACTTTCGTCCAGCGCACCTTCGGCCTGCTTGCGTTCAGTGATATCCCGGCCTTCCGGGATTAAGTACAGGATTCTGCCGGTTGAATCTACCATCGGTTTAATCGAGAAATCAATATAGGCAAGATGCCCGTCAGCAGCAGGATGGGTTGCCTCGAACCTGACGGTTTCACCGGATGCAGCTCGTTGTATGGAATCCTTCAGCACCTCCTGCAGATCTGCGGAATGAGACCACCACGGCGTCTCCCAGAAAGGCCGGTTAATAACCGCGGATTCTGAAATACCGGCAAATTTCAGGGCGGCCTGGTTGGCTTCAATTAATATGCCATCAATTGTCATCAGGCCGATGAACTGGAAGGACTGGTCGATGATAGCCCGGAATTTTGCCTCGCTTTCGCGGATTCGCTGTTCGCTGTTTGCCAGCTCCTCGTACTGTCCCCTGAGTTCCTCTTCGGTTGCAGCGATCTGTTCGTAGGCAATCCTGAGTTCCGATTCCGCCCGTTTCCGGTCGGTGATATCCAGTGCGGTAAATGTCACGCCGGCAATGTGGTTCTCCGGGTCCAGAGGTGTCGAGCTGAGCAGGACATCGCGTATCTCCCCGTCTTTCCGCCGCCAGCGGGTCTCAATGGCCCCGGTACCGAATTTTCGGATAAGTTCATATTTTTCCCGCCCCACGCGTTCAAACTCCTCATCGTCGGGATAGATGATCCGTGCGCTTTTTCCGACCAGTTCCTCTGCTGAATACCCGGTCATCTCGCAGAGCCGGTCATTCACCCTCATGAGGACCCGGTTTGAGACCATCCCGATGCCGACAGGCGCTGCCCGGAAGATGCTGGAAAGTGTTGCCTCACGCTCGCGGAGTTCACCCTCTGCATTTTTCTGGTCAGTAACATCCCGTATGCTGGTGTGGATCATAGGTTGCCCGGCGATCTGGATCAGCGTGCAGATCACGTCAGTCAGGATCAGGGTTCGTGCAGGGTCATGCTTCAGGTGTGCCCATTCATACCGCACCATCCCATCCTTCATCACCGCAGCCAGAATCTCATCGCCACGCTCTGACGAACGGATGCCATCGGGCTGGAACTCCGGTGCAAAATCGTCAGGGGAATGCCCGAGGATTTCCTGGTTATCCTGTAATGCAAAGAGCGTCAGGAAGGCAGCGTTGCATTCAGAGACCCTCCCCGTGCTATCAAGGAGTAACTGCGCTTCAGAAGATTTCTCGAACAGGGTTTTGAACCGCTCCTCGCTCTCCCGCAGTGCATCCTCCATCAATTTTCGTCCGGTGATATCCTGAAGCGTACCAATGGCATAAGAACGGATCCCCTCAATTACCGGTGCCAGACCCCGCAATTCTGTCCAGACCTGTTTACCGGTCTCGGTGATTATCCGGGCTTCCATAGCAAAGGGTTCACCTGTCGAAAGGCAGACAGCCACTTTTTCACGGATAACCGGAATATCCCCCGATGCATAGTACTTCATCCCTTCTGTAAGTCCCGGCCGGTAACTGCGAGGTGCTTCAATGATATCGTATATCCCATCTGTCCATTCAAGGTAGTCCGTATGGGGATTGGCCTTCCAGCCACCAAGGCGGGCTATCTTCTGGGTTTCCTTTAAGAATCGCTCGCTTTCGCGTAATGCGTTTTCTGTTCGTTTCTGGTCAGTGATATCGATCAAGATCCCGCGGAAACCGGCGGGTTTTCCAAAACGAGAGAAGTGAGCGGCATAGATCATGACTGGGAACGTGCTGCCGTCCCTGCGGACTGCAGTATATTCATGGTTCGCGACCGTTTCCCCGCAGAATATTTTTTCGATATTCTGCCTGACACGCTCATGATCTGAAGGATCGATAAAAGATAATGCACTGACTCCTGCCTCAAGATCCTTATCAGTCTGACCCATGGTTGTAAGTGCTATCTGGTTCGCGTACGTGACCTTGAAATCGAGGTCCATCTCAAAGACCATCTGGGGCAGGAGCTCGGCAAGCTCACGGTACTTGGCTTCACTCTCCTTGAGGTTCTTCTCAGCATTCCTCTGTTCAGTCACTTCCCGCACAATACAACCGATGCGTTTCCCGACCGAGGTCTGGATAGGGAAGAGAGCCTGCTGGATAGTCATCCGGCGTCCGCGTGCATTCATGACCTCTACTTCAAGAAACAGAGGGGAATTTCTTGAGAAGATCTCCGGAAAAGAAGTGGTAAACTGCGACCGTAAACCTTCGATATATGCCGGATTTTGATGCTCAGGGACAATCAGCCGGACCTGAAGGTCAACAATATTGCTCTTCAGTGCCTCTGATGCAGGAATCCCGAAGATTTGTTCTGCAGACGGGTTCCATGCAAGGAGTGTACCATCGGCCTCGATCAGCAGTACGCCATCGATAGAAGCTTCCATGAAGGTCCGGAATTTCTCCTCGCTCTCCTGGATCTTCTTCCCGCTCAGGAGAATCTCTTCAAACTGGCCCTGCAGTTCTTCCTGGGATGCCGAAAGCTGCTCGTATGCTGCCCTCAGTTCATCGTCCACCCGTTTCTTTTCGGTGATATCACGGTTACTTGCACGCCTGCCCTGGTGAAGCCCCGCGGAATCAAAGACCGGGTGGCAGGTATGGTTGATCCAGCGTACCTCGCCGTCCTTTCTCACGATACGGAAATCTAAGCTGAGTAACGTTTTTGTTTCATCAGCTTCCTTCCGGTGGTTCTCCCACACCTCCCTGTCACGGGGGTCAACGATGGAGTCCAGGAGAGAGGATTTCTGCTGGAATTCTTCCCTGGTGTAACCGGATATCCTTTCGCAGGATGGGTTCATATAAATAATACTGTGATCCGGTGCCTCCCAGTATTCCCAGCCAAAGGTAAAATCAGCAACGGTACGGAATTTTTCTTCGCCTTCATGCAGTTTTTCCTCTGCAGAGCGCCTGCGCAGGGATACTGCAACCATGTGCGAGAAGGATTCGAGGAGCCCGACAGAAGGGGCCGGCTTACCTTTTCCAATCGCGAGGACCGACGTGGCAAAGAGCTCCCCTTCAATAACATACACAAGACCGAAGAAATGGTCAATGCCAAGGACTTTCTGGATTGCAAAACTCATTGCAGGCGGGATTTGTCCAAAACTGACGTCAGTAAGAGTCGGGAGCTTTTTAACAGCAGTACCGACAATTTCCGTGAACTCATCCGCACTGATAACCGTCTTTATCTCGCGGGGATCTTTTCCCAGCATCTTTACCGCTTTTTCCAGTAGGCCATGCCCGGACTCGAGGTGGCTGATAATAAGGGCGTGGTCAGCAGGATGATAATCCGAGTACCAGGCCGCCACCCCCCCGGTTAACTCCATCAGCTTCCGGACAATGAATGTTCCGATGCTTTCACCGGCCGGCAGCAATGCAAGTTCCAGGGAGAACTGGTTCATTGCTGCGAGGAACTGGTTTTGTTCCTGCAACGATTGTTCCGTTTCTTTCATCCGGGTGATATCCCGGATTGATTCTATTGCACCGCTGATTTGGCCTTTCTGGTTAAAAAGCGGGCTAGCCTTGCCAATGAGTGTCCGTTGCACCCCTTTCGGTTTCGGGAGGTCCGTTTCAGCAATGAGGACGTCTTTTTCGCGAGAAATGCCTTTATAATGTTTGCTGATATCTTCTTCCGGCTTAAAAATCAGGTCAATAAGAATGGGGCGTCGTTTTCCATAGAAGGGGATCGCATACTCGTACTCCCCCTTCCCCAGAATATCAACCGCAGGGACACCGGTCATCTCTTCGATGGCGCGGTTCCATGCAATGACCTGGCCTGAACGGTCGATTGCAAACGTGGCATCGGGCAGGAAGTTGATGATATCGGCGAGTCGCTTTTCAGATTCATTTAGCGAATTTTCGGCCTGCCGACGGGCTATCGCCTGCCGGATCTTATGTTCCAGCTCGGCAAACTGGGCTTTCGGGTCTCCGCCTTTCTGGAGATAGAAGTCCACACCGTTGTTGATCGCCTCGATCACCACCTCCTCACGGCCCCGCCCGGTGAAAAGGATAAACGGGATATTCCCGTGACTGCCGCGAACGGCTTTTAAAAGGTCAATGCCGTCCATATCCGGCATCTGGAAGTCAGAGACGATGGCATGGTACGACTGTGTACCGATCGTGTGGAGTGCGTGCTCTGCGGAAGTATCGATATCGACGGAAAAATCGTTTGAACGTTCCAGAAAAAGTTTTGCTATCTCTAACAGGCTCGGCTCATCGTCGATATAAAGTATCCGGTACATGACCTGATCCCTGTAGTACTTTTCAATGTGGAATACACTCTACTATAGGATAAGGGTTATGAAATAAAAAAAATCCCGGGATTCGGCAAAAAAGAACAGGGATTATACGGGTGCAGTGATCCGGTAGGAGCCTTTTGGTACCGTAATTGTAAAAACTGCCCCTTTTCCCGGCTCACCGGTCTCGCGGATAGTGATGCTGGTAATGGCGAGAATCTCACGTGCCAAAAAGAGGCCAAAACCGGTGTTCTTCCCGTAGCCTTTCAGAAAGATCTTTTCTTTGCAGTCGGACGGAACCCCGGTCCCGTCATCCTCCACGGTGATAGAGAGCCCGCCCATGTCCTGTTCACAGCGTATCCTGATCACCGTCACCCGCTCGCCATGACGCATGGAATTGTCGATCAGATTAAAGAAGACCTTCTCGAGCATGGGATCGGCAAAGACCTCGGCATCACAGGTACAGGATATCTGTATATTCTCCGGTTTGTGCCGGGAAACCATTTCACTGACACGATACCAGCCAGGAGCATTCATCCCGAGCTCCTGGTATAACCTTGTAAACTCAATCACCCGCGAGATCGTAGAGCCGGCCGCTTCAATTTTCGATAAGAGATCAGCAACGACCGGGTCAGGCCGCTCCATCAGTGCGATCTGGGCATATCCTTTCAGGATAGTGACCTGGTTGGCCACATCGTGCCGGGTGATGCTGGCTAAGAGATTGATCTTCCTGTTTGTCTCCCGGATAACCTGTTCTGTCCGCTTACGATCGGTGATGTCAAGAAAACTGACAAGGCTTGCGACAATGCGGTCCTGGTTGTCAAAGATTGGGGCCCCGAATATCTCAAGCCGGACCCGTGTGCCATCTGGTCTCACGACAACCATGTCATCAACATGGCTGAGCTCCCCGTGCATCCCCCGGATAATCGGCATATCCTTCGCAGGATACGGGACGGAGGTCCCCACCCTGCTTGCTTCATAGATGTCTGCAAGGTTCTCTTCTGTTGCATCGGGCATGATTCCACGCCCGAGAAGCCTTGTTGCTTCCCGGTTGGCGATGATCGGTCTTCCTGACGGGGCCTCGACCATGAAAATTCCCATCGGCACCGTATCGAGGAGCGTGCTGATGAGCCGGTTCCGGTAACCGAGTTCATCTGTCCTCTGCCGCAGGGCGTCTTCTGCACGCTTCTGGTCAGTGATATCCCGGAAGATTCCGATAATTGAGGTTCTTCCAGTGAGATCAACACGGCTCGCATTGATCGAGACCGGCACCCTTCTGTTATCCTTTGTTATAATAACCGACTCAACGCTGGTATCCATGCCGAGAGCATATTTATGGAAATGTTCCATCGTCTGTTCCAGAACATCCTCCGGGTGGAGCTGGTCTGCACGCATCGAGATGATCTCCTGCCGTGGATACCCGGTAAGGACCTCGGCACGCCTATTGCAGTCAATGAGCATCCGGGTTTTCGGGTCCGCAATAAATATGGCATCGTTACTCTGCTCGAACAGGAGCCGGTACTTCTCCTCGCTCACCCTGAGTGCCCCGGCTATCTTTTGCTGTTCCGAAATATCACTCAGCGACTCGACCAGTACCTTTTTCCCGCTGATTATTGCCGGGATGACGGTTTTTAAGACCGGGATGTGCTTACCCTGGTTCGTGACAAGGATACGCTCCGAGGCATCGATCTTCTGCCCGAGGTCAGTCATGGGACACTGGCCCAGTTCGCAGGGGCAGATGAACTGGTGACACACGGAACCGATCACTTCATCCTCCTTTCCTGCACCTATCATGGCCAGTGCCTTTGGATTGGCATCAAGGATTATATGAGTCGCAGCATCGATGATTACAATACCGGTCTGGACGGACTGCATGATCGTATGCAGCCTTCCCTCGCTCTCACGAAGCGCATCTTCGGTCCCCTTCCTCCTTCCAATGTCGATTACGGTAGCTATCCCGCCGGCAAAGGACCCGTCAGTGTTGTGGAGTGGTGCGGTACTCATGAGCGTCGTAATATAGGACCCGTCTTTTTTCTGGAACCGGAATTCATGCTGTTCGGAGGCCCCTTCCTTCCGCTCGGAGAATTTCCCGGCAGCCACTGCCCGCCATGCCTCATCCATGAACATGAAGAGACCTTTACCCACCATTTCGTCGATCGTGTACCCGAGCATACCGGCCATAATCGGATTGACATAGGTCGTTACAGCATCCGTATCAATGACCCAGATCCCTTCGTTCACCGAGGTTAACAGCGTCCGGTACCGCGCCTCGCTTGCCTGCAGCGCAATTTCTGCTTCCTTCGTATGGGTTATATCACGGCCTACCGACTGGTATTCGGTGACCGTTCCAAAAGGATCGAAGTTTGCACGGTCGCTCCACCGCTGCCACCGTATTCCACCGTCCGGCATGATAATCCGGTGTACGATGGTGTCGACAGGATTGCCCGGGGTCAGGGATTCAAAAAACTGCCTCACGCGTTTCTGGTCTTCAACGGGGATCTCCGGACGGAACCGGTGCCCGAGTATCGCTTCACGTTTCAGCCCGAAATACCGGCAGTAGGCTTCATTGACAAAGATGTGGGTGCCGTCAGGTAAGAAACGGGATATAAACTCGGTCTGGTCCTCGACCACGTCCCTGTACCGCTGCTCACTCTCCATAAGGGCTTCGTCTGCCCGGATCCGCTCAATGGCAGACCCGATCTGTGTTGCAATCATTTCAAGGGCGACACGGGCAATTGCCGGGATCTCATTCATGGTATGCGAGGTGATGTTTAAGCTGGCAATGACCCTGCTGTTGTGGAGGATCGGTATGATGGCTGCAACCTTCAGGCCCTCCTGTTCCTGGACAGGGCTATGAATAATACCTGTTTCACTGTATTGCACATAGATCGGTTTTCCTGCCATTATCATCCGGGCATTTTCTGAACCGGAAGGATAACGGGATACGCTTTGTACGAACTCGTACCCGAGGTTCTGTGAGACGATGAGATCAATAGAGCCACTTACACCATCGATGAGATAGATCCCTCCGGCGTCCATCCCTGAGATCTCGATCGCTGCATTCAGGCAGGTCATCATGGTAGTATTGAGTCCACGGACTGACTGGAGCTCTGTCCCAAGATCAAGCTGGGTGCGGAGGATGTGATCCCGCTGTTTCCGCTCGGTAATGTCCCGGATTGACTCGATAGCCCCGATGATGCAGCCCTGCGTGTCATACAACGGGGAGGCGGTGAACCAGAGGGCGGCCCCTTTTCCATCGTTCATGTGAGGGATCGTGATTTCTGAGAACAATTTTTCCCCTGATCGTGTGATGTACGGATACTTTGCTTCCGTTACCGGGTCATCTTTGAGGACGAGGTCGATGAGGATCTGGCGTCGTTCCCCATAAAACGGGATCCCATATTCGTAATTACCTTTTCCGAGGATATCCAATGATGGTATTCCGGTCATTTTCTCCATCGCCCGGTTCCATGCAATCACAACTCCCCTGTTGTCAATCGCAAAGGTCGCATCCGGCAGGAAGTTAATGATATCAGATTCCCTGCGCTCATGGTCCCGGATGCTGGCCTCAGCCCTCCTCTGCAACACGGCTTTCTGGATTTTATGTGCAAGTTCGGCGAACTGTGAGACAGGTTCCCCGCCTTTCTGGAGGTAGAAATCAGCCCCCTCGTTCAGGGCCTCGATAACGACCTCTTCCCGGCCGCGGCCGGTGAAGATAATGAACGGAACGTTGTTGCCCGAAGCCCTGACCTTTTTTAAAAATTCGATGCCATCCATCCCAGGCATCTGGTAATCGGAGATAATGGCATCGTACCCTTTTTCGGTAATATATAGGAGCGCTTCTGAGGCAGATTCAACCGTATCAACAGAAAAAAGGCCTCCACGCTCAAGGAAACGTTTGCCAATTTCGAGCAGGGCGGTTTCATCGTCAACGTAGAGAACAGATATCATAACATTCCTGGCAGGATGCGTAAACAATTGTAGATATCAATCATCGATACATAATCATTTCCTTAAGGATGTATGGTATCGCCGAGTGAATTTCACTGCCGCCGTGGACAGGTAGGAGAGTTGGGCCTGGTTTTATATGGTGTCCCTTAAGGTGGCCGGGAATAATTCGGGAGGATAAGAACGGATAGGGACCGCATATTTAAACAGTCTATCGGAAAAAAAAAGATTATTCCGGCTCTGTAGAAATCCTCCCAAATCTATCTTTCAGATAGGTAATTCCAAAATTTCGTCACGCTCCCGGGGCTCATGGCCCGCCGCTTTGGCGACCCCGGTTCGGATAAGGAATGATCTCAAATCTCTGAAATTTCCTTGAATGTCCCAATTGAACCCTGCCAATGAATATCTTATCGGGGGTGGGGCGGGGAGGGGTGAAACCCCCTCCTGGTCTTACGTATCTGCTCTTTTTTTAATATGCAGGGTTTCTACAGGGCATTATTTCTTAAACTTCGTTTCGGGGCATATAAGGAGCCGGGATGTTTTGCCCCCTCCTTTTATTTTATAATGAAATTATAAAGCTAATCACTTTCAACAATCCGACTGGGAACAAAAAACAACATGAAGAAACCAAAAATGGCAGTTACGAGCCTGGACAAGTCAATTGAAGAGCTTGCGGCCGGAACTGACCACAGAAAATTAGCGATCTGGGCGGCTGACTGTGCCGGGCGTGTACTACCATATTTTGAGGAAAGATCTCCAGGAGATAATCGTCCCCGGGAAGCTATCGATGCGTTACGTGCGTGGGTACTAACGGGCGTGTTTAAGATGGCTGATATACGCAGGGCAGCACTTGCAGCTCATGCGGCTGCACGTGAAGTCGAAGAAGATAATGCAGCCCGTTCTGCCGCACGTGCTGCAGGCCAGGCGGTGGCAGCTGCACATGTTCCCCGTCATGCGATCGCCGCGGCTCTCTATGCAGCCACCGCTGTTCGTGACGCCACAAATGTATCCGATGCCGGAGCTGCCATGGCCAGGGAACGTAACTGGCAATACCAGCATTTGCTTGAATTGGAACTGTGCTGACTTCCGGGGTCCGGTCTTCCTCCAAAAAACCTGGGTCCCGGAAGAGCGATCCCTGGACCATGCCATTTGATTCTATCAGGCAACGCAATCGCCCCTGCGACCAACCCTCCCACCTTCAGATTAGGATATGTCTTTACCGGTGAATTGACCTTGGGCGGATAGGAGCAACCATGAGATGGTTCCCTGTTCCTTCCTGCAACGAAGAACTGCAAACCATTAAAAGCCTTGATTGGAGTAGTTATCTAAAGAGGAGAATCTGAAAATGGTTAAATTGACCGATGAGATCAAGGAATCGCTGACAGGGACCAAGATCGTGTTCCTGGCAACAGCTTCGAAAGAGGGTACCCCCAATGTCGTCCCGATTGGAGCGTTTAAGCTTCTGGATGACGAAACGCTTCTTATTTCGGACCAGTTTTTCAACAAGACGCTGAAGAACATGAAAGAAAACCCAAAGATTGCCATATCCTACTGGGGTGAGAAAGGCGGCTTCCAGATCAAGGGCTCGATAACACTCCATACCAATGACGAGGTCTTTAAACAGGACGTGGCGTGGATGAAAGAGCTCAGGCCCAACCTGGTACCCAAGTCCGCGGTGATCATGAAGATCACTGAGGTCTTTATCGTCAAGGCCGGCCCCGACGCAGGGAAGAAGATATTGTAACATCCTGGGTTAATCCCGGAGACCCAAAGATTCAACAAACCTTTTATTACGTAATCGTGATTCTTTTTTTTAAATATGCTGGGGTTCAACAGAGCCGAATTTATAGCATTTTAAGATCTCTTATACGGCAGTGATTGATGAGATTGCCGAACTTGATCAATTAGAATAAGACTGCCAGTCTGCCAAAGAGAGAATAAAAAAAGAAAGATTCAGCACGGAGCTGCCATTCCCGGCATATATTTCCTGATATCAACCTGCGAACCATTCTTTGCCATCCGCTCTGCCAATTGAAGTAACTCTCTTACTACGATTGAATCGACGTAATCTTCTCCGCAGTTTGTGCAGATCTGGGCCGGAACTTCCTTAACAACAAGGGTGAAATCATCCCGGTTGAGGGTGACAGTAGTAGTTCCCTGTTCCGTCTCGCCAGTTTTACAGATAGTGCACTTCATTTTTTCCTCCTTACAAAACCCGATTCCCATTTGGATACATCAGGTTCGTACGCTGTGATAACAATTACCTCATTATCTACATTATTGTAGCCATAACGACATGGAGCGGTCGGTCATTACCTTCACCAAGAAGGAGATAACTTGGGTATGGAGTATCGTCCTGATATTCTTCGATTACTTTTCCATGAGTTATGATTTCTGTAACTTCATGCTCCGATATCTTCCGGTCAAATATCTGCTTCACGGCATGCACCCGGTACAGAATTCCCGCTGACCCAATATTGTTTTGGAAGTCCCGACGTCCAGGTTTCATGAGATCATCCCACAATTATTCGTTTTTAATTGTAGCACCTTCAAATATCTATATTTCCCGTAGGTGCACTTGTGGTAAGTCGGGGAGCCGAAGCCATAGTCTAGCGTGCGCAGGATCTTCTTAAAAAACAGGAGGGTAAATGAAAAGAGCATCGTACCCTGTAAGGTGATGCTGCGGACGGGAGCCCGGAAGCAGGGTACAATGCTATATAAAATTCTAAACGATTTGCAAAGAGATAATTTTGCGGAATATTGGAACTTAGCATTGTGAACGTTGCTTTCCGCGCATAAAAAATTATAGTAATTTCATTCCGAATTTCTCACACAATTTTGAGGAGCTTAAATTCTCTATTAATCTTATTCAGAATATTTTCGTATCAATGCCTGCCCCTTTTCACTGGATAAAATGTGAAAGACAACACCTTCGAGAACATGGGCCTCTATTTCAATAGAGATTTTATTGTTCTTTTCCGTTCTTTCCAATTTACCCCCATCAGCATTATCTGATTTTGATTCGCGGGTTAGAAATTTTGAAATATTGAATGATATTGAAGGGATATCGGTTTCAAGTGATTTGATTACTACTTCCCTACTTGAAGGTTTCAATTTCTTTTTTCCTTCGAGATTCTCTATTTGTGCATAAAATTCCCTATATCCTGCCATACAAACATGACAGTCACAGAATCCGAGATCCTGTTTTCCTTCAGCAAAAAGAATATTCAACAATAAAAACATGGGAAATGTCATCCGGAACGAACGCATCATCTGAACAATCTCACACCAGGTAATTTTATCCTTGGTGGATCCAGGCTTCTCTTTACGTTTGTTCTTCGAGGATCTTTTTTTCCTGGGTTGGTAAGGAGTTTCTGTTTTATCCTCTTTCAAATCAACCCCGCAAGACCCACAATAGTTCGACCTCGGAATGTTCTTGTTTCCGCAGATATCACAAACATCTTCCATAATGACTCAATGAATGAATTGGGCATTAAATTATCAAAATGTGATGAAAATGCCTTGTCTTATTTGAGATAGCACGTCGCACCATTCGCCCCTGCGACCGACCCACCCCCACTCCCCGCCCTACCAAGCCTAAAGGGCGGGGCCACACCACCGGTGCCTCCTGTCCGCTCCCTTTCGGCTTCGCGAAAGAATTTCGCCCGGCGAAATTATGGAGCGGAGGGCAGGAGGACCATTAATCCTCTGTTACTACGAGATCGGCTAGTCCACTTTCAAGATCCCTCTGTGATACTTCGGGTCTATTAACTTGATCAAGTCGGACCTGCCTGGATACAATTCTCCGGGGTGGCCCGTCCCGTCTTTGCTGTTTCTTTAACTGGCTATTCCTGATTACATTTGCCCAGTCTGCATAGAGGTATGCCCTGCCTGATGCCCGGAGAAGAGATCGCATAAATCTATCGAGATACCGGGAATACACAACCACCGTACCTTCGTTACGAGCAAACGTTTTCAACCGGTTAATGACACTCGGAATCAATTTCGTATCAGCTTCATAGAGCGAAGGATCGTGCTCGATAATGAGGTAGGTTGCGTCACATTCGTTGATGATCGTGGCAATCTGATCAGATGTGAATCCTCTCCGGACAGAAAACTCAAACGTGGTTCTATGAAGGTTCGGGAGCACTCCCGAATAATTGCTGCAAACATAGAGGAAGGGATAACGTCGCATTGTGCCGCTACTACTGTTTAGACCCTCTTCGAGGATACGGGAGGGACCAATGATTACGGTTATTGTCCGTTCGGGTATGCAGATATCACCTGGCCATTCGAGGTCCATGATAGGTGCTATGGGTTACCGGTCCAGGTTGATAAGGTCAGGGGGCGTGCGGGATGAAAGTGTGCAGATATCGATAAGCTATAATTTATCATTTGAAGGATCAGTGACAATTAATATGAAACAATACTTCGTCTTTTTTTTGATTGTGGGCGTTCTCATTGTAATTAGCGGGTGTATAGATACGGCGACTCCAAAAATCAATACAATCGTTCCAGTTACAGGTTCACCGACAAATTACAGCGCAAATTCAGAGAAGACCGTTGCGTATGATACCAATTTGCTTGGAACGTGGTATCTGGATGACATTGAATTGAACAGGCCATCGAACGGCGGGGGGAATGCCCCTGGTTTTTTATGGAACACGCACTACACCTTGACATTTGACAACCAAGGAACTATTTCTGGTTTTTCAGGATGTAATAATTTTACCGGACACTACACCCTAACCGGAGAAAATATGACGTTTGGCAGAAAAGGAATTGTGATTGGCCCTCTTTCTTCAACCCAGAAGGATTGTTCTGATATTTCAGGTGATGAAACGGTTTATCTAAATGTACTGCAAAACGCATCACTTTACGAAACATTTGATCTTTCTCCATATCCGGGTCATGATATGCCGACCTTAAATCTCATAAACAAAAATAATTTCATATATTATGGGAGAACTACTGAAAATTGGACTTCTGGTTAATTCGGTACCTTAATTTTTGGCACAAATTTTTCGATTTCATGAGAAAATAGATTAAAAGTAATCTCCTCCGCTATTCATCTGTCACAGGATTTTAACGGGGGTGACGGGCATCATGTTCGCTCCGTCGTTTCCTCACTCCCCTTCGTTTCGTTCCGGGCCTCCTCCGCTCACTTCATGCCCTGGTTTTTCCGACGGTCCCAGGGTGATACTTACGGCCAAGACTTCGTCGCGGTGCTCCTCGTCATCGCCTGATCCTTCCCGCTCCGGGACTCATGGCTGATGCCATAGGTCCCTTCGCTGAGTACCGTACAAGTGCAGACGCTCTGTGACTCGTTCACGCGACGCATGTGGGGCTCGGACGATCCGCCTGATAGCGTCTCGTTACCTTCGCACCCCATAGCGGCGTTCACTCGGGCCGCTTGGCCCTTAATAATCAAGAATAATTACCGGTCGCTTTCCGTTCCACTTGCGACCTGGCCACTCATGAGGGGTGCAGACCCGGCTGAGGCCGTGTCACCTGCGAGCACCCCGCCGCCCCTTTGATTTGGGATAGGCCTTCCTCGATGAACAGACCCTGGGCGGGAAAGCACCCTGGTTACGACCGGTCGCTGCCGGTCGTCGGAGGTGCTGGGTGGGCGTGGCAAGCTGGGAAAATTCCGGTACACAATAAGAGCAGGCCGGTTACGGGACGCCTGGCGGACCGTCGTGCCTGCTGGGGCCCCAATTTTACCAGGAAGCGTTATCAAAACAGAAATAAAGTCAGCGGGTTACATATTAACCGACCGGGCCGGCCGGCTGCGACAATATGCGACACGTTCAAAGCCGGAGATCTCCCGGTCACCTTGTCGAACTCTCTTTTACGAACTGGTCAAATTGTTCCTGGCTTATTCTCCATTCGGCACCTACACGCAATGCCCCGAGTTTACGTTTCGAAATGAGGCCCCTCACGGTCTGATCATGCACCTTAAGCATCGCAGCTATTTCCGAGACCGTATAAAATTGAGGGATAGTGGGAGCCTTGGCCATGGATAGTACTTAGTCCTCCCCGGGGAGCATAATAGTAATCACCGGCTCGCCCTCATCACCTGGTCCACAGACCGCTTTGAGTTCTACGGTTTCACCACCCCTGACATATACAATTCCGGTCGCCCTGGCTTTTTCCTGCAGGAGTTCAAAGGCCACCCGGAATATGATAACGCTGCTTCCGCGGGATTTCGTCGCAGCCATCCGGAACATCCAGAGCAGGTCCCACAGGCGTCCGGTCACGTCCTGGTCGGGCATCCTATCGAGATAGTGGGGTTCGATATAGCGCTCCCAGGCCGCCCGGGTCATTGCGACCGGGACCGAGATCCCCGCCTGCCGGGTGAGGTCCTCGGGTGCTGCGACCAGTTCTCCGTCCTGCAAACCGTCGGCCCGGGTGTACCGGCTGATGATATCCTCCTCGGTCCAGAATGGATGTGGGGTTGAGGTGGTCATACCCGGCCACCCCGGAGACGTGGTTTTCCATTCGTGAAGCCAGGCCGGATGACAATCTGGTTGGATGCCACTTTCGACCACATCCAGCCCATATTATGATTATGTGCATATACTGCGGCGAAATCCACCGCAGCACTATGATCGATACACTCGGCGATGAGCTGGGGCCCTATTCCTCTATTAACAAAAATTTTGTATTCCATCATTACACCTCGGCATGATGGCCGCAGGCCGGACAATTGTATCCTGCGAAGTAGTTCACGGACCCGGCCCGCTCTGGCACTCCCTGGTCTTCTGTCCCGGTTATATGGTCCTCGATTGGGACGACCGCACCGCAGTTCTCGCACACTTCTGCGCCTGCAGGGAAATCGCACCCATCGATCGCATACCTGGCATCGCCGTTGTATCGCTCGCAATGGTGACAGGGAAGTTTTCCACTTTCGCGTATGCAGGTGTATTGTGAACAATCTGAACACCGGGAAGAAAGGATTGGATGATGCATGGGTCGGAATGGCCGCCATGCTGGATGTGAACCCATTCACGCCACCTCCCGAAGAATTAATGCACCGAAATCGAGCGGACCGGATGCGGTCATAACGGAGTAGATGTTTCCTGTAATTACTATCCGGTCTGTTCCTTCGCGCCACCCTTCGACCATATCGGAAGCGTGATTCCTCGCCTCTTCTTCGGTCGAAAAAGTGTTGGGGTTTTCTATTTTCCCCGTGACCAGGTCGATCTCGTAGACAACGAACGGCATTATGATACCTCCGCCCGCTCGGGTCCGTGGCATTGATGCATCGAGATACACCGTTTGACGGTGACATACTTTCCGCATGCCCCTGACCAGTCGATCGTATCTTTTGTGTGCAGCCACCGACAAGATGAACAGCGGTCCCCGATCTCGTTCGACGCTTCATCACAGGTCGTTTCTTGTTCATATTGATCTTCGATCTCTCTCGCCTGGTATGCAAGATCCTGTGCATCGAACTCAATCGCTGTTGCCTGTTTCTGTAACCGGGCAGATTCGCCCCGTAGTGCTGCGATGAGTGCTGCATCTTCGGCGGTTATCATGCCGGGACCCCCTGGGGTGTTGCAGGTCCTTTCACCATTGCTGCAGGCACCCATTCAATCGTGGAGATGTTCGCGAATTTCCTTGAACCTGCGACGGTTGCCCGCATATGAGAGAGTGGGGAGATGTATCGCCGGCCCTTGATCTGATACATTACTGCCCGGCCGGACCCGTTGATCCATGCCTGGCCTGCGTCGATTGGTTCGCCGGTATTGTTCCAGACCGGGCCCATGTCCCACACGGTCACACGTGACCGGTCCTCTACCAGGCGTGATACATCAGAGCGGGCGATTGCGGCCTGGACTATTTTCACATCGATTCTCAACATGCCGCCGGAGAGTTTCACGGTTCCGACGTGCTCAATATTGGGAAATACGGTTTGCGACACGTTCTTTCACCACATACTATGTCAACGTTTGACGTTATATATCGTCTCCATGTGCGGTGTGAAAGTGAATATAGTATTATATCGTCATATAATGCAATAATAAAATTAGAAATTTTGCCCTGCGGGTCAGCCCACTGCCGGCCTCCGGCCGTCTCCGAGGGCTGCCCCTTCGGGTTCTCGTTCGTTGGTGCGCTGTCGCTCCTCGACGCCGCGACGGCCTGGCCGGCCGTAACCGGGCGTCTTCGTCGCTGGTTGTGTGGTTGACCAGACCATCCTATTTCAACCTGTCATTCAATCCGCCTCTATTGGTTTGATTTTTATTCGTATCGCACATTCATCCTACTATGGACCCGGCCAAGATCCAAGCCCTCGAAGATAGGTTAGGACACAATTTCACTGATCGAAAAAAATTGTATCAGGCCCTTACACACTCAACGTTCTCTAACGTGGAAAAAAAGAAGCAGGTTGGAGCAAGAGATTGCCCGCATCAGGAAGCTTATGCAGTCCTGGGGGATGCAATTTTAAAAACAGTATTTGTATGGATGCTCATGGATAGGGGACATACAACCAAAGGGGACATAACTAAATTAAAAGAGGATTTGGAAAATAACTTGAAATTGGCGGAAGTAGGGAAACGTCTCCGTCTTCTTGAGGACGAATTATTTATCCACAATGTAGGTTCAGAAGAAAAGTTGAGAGAAGGAGCAGACACATATTATTCCGATACCGTTGAGGCGTTGATCGGTGCAATTTTTATCGATAGTAAATTCAATTTTTCAATGACTCGGAACAGCATATCCAAGATATTTGCGCAAGAATTGGCAAATTTAGAGAGAGATGTTAGCAATTGTTAATCTGTTGTCGTCTATAATAACTTGTTCCCTCGTTGCCGAGTCCGGTGCTCTCTCCCAACCCAATCCTGTTCACCCGGGCCGTCGCAGGTGGCATGGTCTCAGCCAGGCCTCGGCCACCACAAGTAGCTCGCAAGCGGTAGCGGAAAGCGAGCGATTTTTTATTCAATTTGGGGCCAAGCGGCCCGAGTGAACGCCGCTATGGGGAGCGAAGGTAACGAGACGTTCTCAAACGGCTCGTCCGAGCCCCACATGCGTCGCGTGAACGAGTCACTGAGCGTCTGCACTTGTACGGTACTCAGCGAACGGGACCGATGGTATCAGCCATGTGTCCCAGAGCGTGATGAATCAGGCGATGACGAGGAGCATCGCGACGATGTCATGGCCGTCAGTAGCACCCCGGAATAATCTGAAAAAACAAGGGCATGATGTGAGCGGAGGAGGTCCGGAACGGAAACGAAGTGAAGTGAGGAACCGAGGGAGCGAACATGATGGCCGAGGGAAATATTACAGAAAGCAGTTGGCCGATAAATTAATTGAAGGCTTTATGGTTTAAGACTTGACACAATTCGTTCCGCCTTGCCAATTGAGGCTCGCGAATTATTATCCGTAGCCACATAACAGGGCAAATCGTAATCACAATCGTTTCTCCATTGTCGTAATCTATCCAATTCAGAGGAAATCGGTCGTAAATTGTGATCCGAGAAGCAGACTCGTAGGGTTTTATGATCCTCCTCGTTACCTTCAGGTGTGTACCCTAAGTAGTCAACCGCATAAGTCCTGGCGTGACAAAATGCAGCATAATAGGACCTACCGATTGCAGATCTATAGGCTCCCTCTTGGGGGATATTATTAGATATACCATTTGAATGGAGAAATTTCGCAATATCGAGAAAGTGTGTCCACTCAAATTGCATGTATTATCCTCTTGGGGGACGAAAATCTGAAGTCACAAGGAGCCAGCCATTTTGACCCTCCAGAGCAGGTTCGTATTCTCTGCAGATGGAGTCGATCTTGTCGAGAATATCTGAATCGTACTTATTCTGCCGGACATAAATCGTAATGTATTCATCGGAAATTTCCGGATCATGGTACATTTCGATACTAACTTCAGCATTTCGTCCAAAAGTCTCTGCCGTGACAATGCATGCAAAGAGTGTTGCATCATATATTCCACGATATCGCAGAAGATAATCCACAACTTCGTCAGAATTATGAATTCTTAACCCGAGATACTGAATTAGTCGGAGAAGGGAATATTCGACGGTTGCAGCATTGCGAGTAAAATCTTCTTTGTACAGGTTTTGATTTATTGCGTCAGAATATGAGGATTCAACAAATGTTTCCATCAAAATTTTATCGAGCCATTCATTTAATTTTTGTATCCATGGAACCTCGGAGCTGTCGTAAGGATGTTTTTCTATCCAATATTTCCTCTGATAACCCAGTGAACCGGCACTCGAATATTCTGACAATTTTTAAACCTCCTTATTAAACAAATCTTCCAGTTTTGGTGTTATGCACCCTTTGAATTGATCACGAACGATGTTATGTGCTTCCTCGACCCAATCCAAAGCTGCGTCCGGGGATACAGTATTTTTTTGAGCAAGATAATACTCCGTTGTTAAAATGAATGCCGAATTATTAGGATTGTCCGGAATTGCCGAGGTAAGTTGTAATTTACATATATCTCGTTTGTTACTATATGGAAATTCGCACCCAATTAGGAAATTAATAAAATTCTGAGGAAGGCTCGACCCCAAAGAGGGGCTAAACTGAAAATATTCTTCCATAACAACCGTACTTCCGGGAATCTCAATTTTGTCAATATACAAAAGTGCAGCCCTGTCAATTCCTTCAATATCTGTAAATTCTTTTATGGTATTGAATGCTTGATGAATTTTAGGTTTAAAACTCTCCCATCCGGGGTATGGTTTTAAATGATTTACGGAGAGTATTCGATCTCCAATTTGCAGGAGTGATTTTCGATCATTTGTCAATATTACGGCTTTCTTTGAGGGCGTTTTAATCCGGTGTCTCACACCGGTATCATCCACCTGCATTTCTATTTCTTGTTCAAGTTTACTCTCTCGTATCGGGAATTCGGATTTTAATTTCCCATATACAAGACCAGGGATAGTTGGATCCCATTTTGTTTCAGGAGAGAAACGGAATTCACATACAGCTTCAATGATCGGGGGATTACGATATTGCGTCATTCGGCGATTTCCTATTCCGATGATTAGCCACTATTACATTCCAATTGTGACATATTACAGAAATGATACTATAATAGGTTATTCCTTTTAATCAGGAGAAAAAATCCGAATTTAGTTATTATTTATCGCCTTAACTTTGTATTAATTTTACGGATCCATCTGGGTGATGGATTAAGAGTATAAATAATGTTATTTCGGCAACAACGCCCTTAATTCCTTAATATTCTCTTTAATCTGGTCTTCCAGGTTCTCTATTTTCTGGAGGATTACTTCCGGTTTTTCGTATGAAATATCCTCATACACGATCTCCTTGTACCGTGAAAGCGAAAGGTCGTACCCGTTTTCCTTAATTTCACTGATTGGAACATAGAAGCACTTTTGAGTCCGGTCAGCCGGGTTTTCCTCTTTTCTCCTTCTGAACTGTTCAATGATATCAGGAATATCCCCCTTGCGATCGATCGGTGTCCGCTTGTCATCGAGGGAATATCCATCTGACTCCATATCGTAGAACCAGACTTTTTCCGTGCTGCCGCCCTTGGTGAAAACCAGGACTGCGGTTGACACTCCCGCATAGGGTTTGAATACACCTGATGGCATCGAGACTATGCCTTCCAGCTGGCATTTGGTGAGGAGGAGTTCCCGGAGTTTTTTATGGGCATTTGAACTCCCGAACAGGACCCCGTCCGGGACAATTACTCCGCATTTCCCGCCTGTCTGGAGGAGGAGGAGCATCCTCTCGACGAAGAGGAGCTCGGTCTTGGTAGTCGGCAGGGAGAGGAGATCATTGATATCAGTTTTATCGATGCTGCCCTTGAACGGAGGATTTGCGAGGACAATGGTGTAACGCTCCTTCTCCTGGAAACCCTTCGAGAGCGTGTCCGTCAGTTGGACCTGTGGCGCCCGGATCCCGTGAAGGACCATGTTCATGAGGGAGATCCGCACCATGGTCGAATCAAAATCGTAGCCGTAGAAGGTATCTGTCCAGAGCTTCTCCCAATGTTTTGGATCCGTAATCCTGTCGCCTATCAGGTTATATGCTTCTCCGTCCTCGTCAACCTCGACCATTTCCGGGCTTGTGTACCGGCGGATGATGTACTCGTACGCATTGACAAGGAACCCAGCAG